>JBDHSE010000098.1:0-8835 GCA_039807955.1 Ideonella sp.
GTTCGACCGGCGCGTGCTTGCGTTGCAGGGCCAGGCGCGCGGTGCGCTCGCCGACATGCTGCACTTCGCCGCGGCGACGCCGATCGACGGCTGGACCGGCGGCGTCTTGCACGACGCGACGGCAAGCGGCAATGGCGAGCTCACGCTCGCCTTCGAGCTGCCGCTGAAGGAGCCGGGCCGCGCAAGCGCCAGCGGCAGCCTGCAGCTCGCCGGCAGCGATGTGCGCCTGCGCCCCGACCTGCCGCTGCTCGGCGCGGTGCGCGGCCGGATCGACTTCAAGGACCAGGGCTTCACGCTCGGCGAGCTGAAGGCGCAGCTGTTCGGCGGCGATGTCGTGATCGCAGGCGGCACGCAGCCCGACGGTTCGCTGCGCGTGACGGCGCAGGGCGCGGCCGGCGTCGAAGCGCTGCGCGGCGCCGCCGGCCCGCCATGGCTCGGCGCGCTCGCGGGGTCGCTCGCCGGCCAGGCGCGCTACAAGCTGGCGTTCGCGCGAGTCAAGGGGCGGCCCGAGTTCGACTTGACGAGCGACCTCGTCGGCGTCGCGTCCAGCCTGCCGGCGCCGCTCGCGAAGGCGGCCGAGACGCCGCTCGCGCTGCGCGTGCAGCTCGCGCCGGCACCCGGGGCGCAACGCGACACGCTGCGCATCGATCTCGGCAAGGCGGTGCAGGCGCAGTTCGAGCGCGACCGCTCGGGCGCCGAGCCGCGCGTGCTGCGCGGCGGCATCGGCGTCTTCGAGCCGGCGCCGACGCCCGATCGCGGCGTCGCCGCCCAGCTCAGCCTGAAGACGCTCGATGTCGATGCCTGGCGCGGCGTGTTCGGCTCGACGCTGGATGCGGCGCCGGGCGCCGGCGCGGCGGCGGCTGCGGGCGGCTACGCGCCGACGCAGATCGGCCTGAGCGTCGAATCGCTCGTCGTCGACGGCCGGCGCCTGTCGCACCTGACGGCGGGCGTCTCGATGCGCGACGGCCAGTGGCGGGCGACGCTGCAGGCCGATCAGCTCGAGGGCTACGTCGAGTACGGCGAAGCCTCGGCCGGTGCCGCGCTGCGCGACGCGAGCGGCCACGTGCGGGCGCGGCTGACGCGGCTGGACGTGCCGCGCAGCGAGGTCGACGAGGTCACGCAACTGCTCGAGCGCCCGCCGGTGAGCCTGCCGTCGCTCGACATCGTCGTCGACGCCTTCACGCTGCGCGGGCGCCATCTCGGGCGCCTCGAGGTGCTGGCCGTGAACCGCCCGCCGCCGGCGCGCGAGTGGGAATTGACGCGGCTGCGCCTCGGGATGCCCGACGCAACGCTCGAAGCGACCGGGCGCTGGGGTTTGGCGCCGGATGCGCCGGCCGGCGACACCCGCCGCCAGTCGGCATTCGACTTCACGCTCGCCCTCGCCGACAGCGGCGCGTTCCTCGACCGGATGGGGACGCCGGGCGTGATACGCGGCGGCAAGGGCAGCCTGAAGGGGCAGGTGTCGTGGCTCGGCTCGCCGTTCGCGCTCGACTATCCGAGCCTCACCGGCACGATTGCGCTCGACATCGCCGCCGGCCAGTTCCTGCAGGCGCAGCCCGGTGTCGCGCGGCTGCTGGGCGTGCTCAGCCTGCAGTCGCTCGCGCGCCGCCTGACGCTCGACTTTCGCGACGTCTTCGCCGATGGCTTCGCGTTCGACAGCATCGCAGGCGACGTGCGCATCGACCGCGGCGTCGCCACCACCGACAAGCTCGCGATGACCGGCCCGCAGGCGACGGTGCTGACGGAAGGCAGCGCCGACCTGGCGCGCGAGACGCAGGACCTGCGCATCGTCGTCGTCCCCGAGATCAACGCCGAGGCGGCGTCGCTCGCGCTCGCCGCGATCAACCCGGCGATCGGGCTCGGGACCTTCCTCGCCCAGGTGCTGCTGCGCCAGCCGATGATCGAGGCCGCGACGCGTGAGTTTCGCGTCACCGGGACGTGGAGCGACCCCGTCGTCGAGCATGTCTCGCGCGCCGCCGGCCCTGCCGCCGCGGCAGCGGGTGCATCATCGCCCGATCGATGACGAAGGCACGCAGGAGCCGGACATGAAAATCGCCGCCGTCCAGATGGTCTCGACGCCCGACGTCGATCGCAACCTCGATGCCGCGCGCCGCCTCGTCGCGCAGGCGGCGGCCGACGGCGCGGCGCTCGTCGCGCTGCCGGAGTACTTCTGCCTGATGGGGCGCCGCGAACGCGACAAGATCGCGCTCGCCGAGGCGCCGGGCGACGGCCCGATCCAGCGCGCGTTGTCGGCGCTGGCGCGCGACAACGCCGTCTGGCTGATCGGCGGCACGCTGCCGCTGCGCATCGCGGGCGACGCCGACCACGCGACCAACAGCTGCTGCGTCTACGCCCCCGACGGCGCGCTTGCCGCGCGCTACGACAAGATGCACCTCTTCACGTTCAAGACCGGCGACGAGGACCACGACGAATCGCGCGTGCTGCGCGCCGGCCGCGAGCCCGCGGCGTTCGACGCGCGGCTGGCCGGCGGCGCGGCGCTGCGCGTCGGCCTGAGCATCTGCTACGACCTGCGCTTTGCCGAGCTGTACCGCGCGCTTTCGTGGCCCGCGCCGTGCGATCTGCTGAGCGTGCCCGCCGCGTTCACGTATCCGACCGGCGAGGCGCACTGGGAGCTGCTGTTGCGCGCACGCGCGGTCGAGAACCAGGCCTACGTCATCGCCGCCGCGCAGGGCGGGCGCCACGAGAACGGCCGGCGCACCTGGGGCCACAGCATGATCGTCGATCCGTGGGGCGAGGTGCTCGCGTGCCTCGCCGAAGGCGAAGGCGTGGTGAGTGCCGAACTCGACACCGAGCGCATCGCCGCCGTGCGCAGCCGCCTGCCGGCGCTCGCCCACCGCCGCGCCGACCTCGCCGGCGCGGCGTCCGCTGCGCGCTGAACGAACCTCAGTTCACCGCGAAGCAGTAGAGCAGCCCGGCGCCGCCGGTGCTCTTCAACGCGTCCATGCTGCAGCCGCGCGACTGGTGCGACGAGTTCCACGATTTGGCGGGCACGCTGTCGTCGAGCCCCATGCGATCACTGTGGCCGACCATCGCCGCGCCGGCGCCGTCCTTCGTCCAGTTGCCGCAGTTGGTGTCGACCCCGGCGCCGGCGATGCCCGTCCCGTCTGGCTGCGAGCCGGTCAGGATGTCGTGCATGTTGGGCGTGTCGCCGCGGCCGTTGACGACCGCGCCCTTCTCGGTCAGCGCGGTCTGCTTCGTGATGTTGTTGTTGCCGTGCAGTTCCGCGAGGTTCGCCGCGATCACGACGCCCTTCACGTTCTGCCACGGGCCGCTGCCGATGCGGTCGCGGGCGTTGACCTTGGGCACGCCGTTCTCGGTCGTGCTCAGGTACGCGTGCCAGGTGCGCTTGCCGGCGCCGACCGCCGTCGCGAGCGCCTGGCAGTGCGCGTCGGCGCCGGCGAGCCCGCCGAAGTTCGCGCCCTTGCCGGGGTTCACGCTGGTGACGAAGAAGGTCATCTTCTCCTGCGGCGTGGAAGGCGGCGTCGCGCAGGCGGCGAGCAGCGCAAGCGATGCGAGGGCGGTGATGCGGATCGGTGTGCCGAGTTTCAAGGTCGCCTCCTGCGGCAGGTGGGTGGGGCAGCGCAGACTAACCGAAGCATCGCCAGCCTGCAACGCGCTGCGAGGCACGCCTCGGCGCCGCCCGCGCGCGCGCTGCCGCGCCCCGGCTTTCGCACGCTCGACTACAGTTCACGCCGAACTGCGCGCCCCGCCCGCATCCCGCCATGCCGTCGCCGACCACACCGCCTCGTGGCACGCCGCGCGCGCTGCGCGGCGCCGCGCTGCTGGCGATCGCTGCGCTGCTCGGCGCCTGCGCCACGCGCCCGGTCGTGCCGGCGCTGGCGCAGGCCGACCCCGACGCCGGCTACCGCTGGGCGCGCCGTCTGACCCTGCCGGACAACGACCCCGGCACGCTCGTCGTGCTCGTGTTCTCCGGCGGCGGCACGCGCGCCGCGGCGTTCTCCTACGGCGTGCTCGAAGAGCTGAACCGCACGCCGCTCGGCGCGCCGGGGTCGGGCCGCACGATGCTCGACGAGGTCGACCTCGTCACCGGCGTCTCCGGCGGCAGCTTCACCGCGCTCGCGTACGGGCTGTACGGCAAGCAGTTGTTCGATCACTACGAACAGCAGTTCCTGAAACGCGATGTCGAGGGCGAACTGCTGCGCCGCCTGATGACGCCGACCTACTGGCCGAGCCTGTGGTCCGACGGCTATGGCCGCTCCGAGCTTGCCGCGCAGTACTACGACGAGATCCTGTTTCACGGCGCGACCTACGGCGACCTGATCGACAAGCCGACGCCGACCGTGCTGGCGAGCGCGACCTCGGTCTCGACCGGCGCCGAATGGGTGTTCTCGCAATCGAACTTCGACGTCATCTGCTCCGACATGAGCAAGCTGCACCTCGCGCGCGCGGCGGCCGCGTCGTCGGCGGTGCCGGTCGTGATGTCGCCGGTGACGCTCGAGAACCGCGCCGGAACCTGCGGCTTTGAGCCGCCGCGCTGGCTCGCGCCGATATCGCCGGCGTCCTGGCCCGGCACCCGGCTGCAGCAGCGCGCGCTCGCGCTGACGGCCTACCTCGACCGCGACAAGCACCCCTGGATGCACCTCGTCGACGGCGGGCTCGCCGACAACCTCGCGCTCTATGCCTTCGTCGGCGACCTGCAGGAGATGGCGACACGGCCGTCGTTTCGCGAACAGGTGGCGCGCCATCCGCTCACCCGCATCGCGATCGTGATCGTCAACGCCCGCTCGGCGGACAGCTTCGACTACGACCTGCACGAACGCGCGCCGGGCTCGTTCGAACTGCTGATGCAGTCGATCAACGTCCCGATCGACCGCTTCTCTTACGAGGCCGTCCTCGCGCTGCACGACATCATCCGCCGCTGGCGGCTCGAATGGCGGCTCGAGATGCGTACCGAGCAGACCGGCGCGCCGGTCGCCGCGGCCGACGACGTGCCCGACATCGAGTTCACGACGATCAACGTCAGCTTCGACGCACTGGCCGACCCGCTCGAGCGCGACTTCCTGCTCGCGCTGCCGACCTCGTTCGTCCTGCCCGACAAGGCAGTGGACCGCCTGCGCGCCGCCGCCGGGCAGCTGCTGCGCGATTCGCCGCAGTATCGCGAACTGGTGCGCGCGCTCTCGGCGAAAGCGGGCAGTGCCGCCGCGCACTGAAGCTCGGCGCCGTGCTCAGCTCTGCAACGCGCGCAGTTCGCGCAGCGTCACCGACAGCATCGCCTCGTCGGCGGCCGGCGCGGCGCGCAGTTCGGCGAGCAGTTGCGCAGCGCGTTGCAGCGCGCGGCCGTTGGCCTGCTGCCAGGCGGCGACGCGCGCCGCGGCCGGCGTGCCGGCGCCGGCAGCGGCGAGGACCTTGACAGTGATCGCGCGCTGCAGGCCCGACAGGTCGTCCTGCATCGCGACCTTGGCGAGGTTGCGCCAGTGCTGGTCGCCGGGCAGCGCGCCGATGCGGTCGTGCAGCCACGGCAGGCCGAGCAGGTTGCCGATGTCGAAGTAGATCGCGGCGACGGCTTCGACCGCCTCGCCGGCGTCGGCCGCGACCTCGGCGATGTCGAGCATCGCGTGCAGCGAGTCGAAGGTCGCGACGCGCAGCGCCAGATCGCGCGGCACGCCCTGGGCCTCGTACTGCCGCACGACGGCCTCGACGGCGGGGTTGGCGTCGGCGCTGTGCAGCTCGCGCAGCCGCGCGCCGAGTGCCTCGACGCCGGGCTGGAAGTAGGCGACGGTGTCGGCCATGTCGTCGGCCAGCCGGCGCGAGCGCAGCAGCCACGTCGTGCCGCGTTCGAGCTGGGCGCTGGTGTGGATCAGCATGCGCGCCTGGACCTCGTCTGCGACGCGGTTGTCGAGCGCCTCGATCGCGTGCCACATCGGCACGAGGCCGAAGATGTCGCGGCTCATCAGGTAGGCGCGAACGACCTCGTCGGCGCGCGCGCCGGTCGATTCGACGAGCCGGTAGACGTACGTGCTGCCGACCCGGTTGAGCATGCTGTTCGTGACGTAGGTCGCGATGATCTCGCGCCCGAGCGGATGGCGCGGCATCCACTGCGCGAAGCGCTCGCGCAGCCGCTTCGGGAAGTAGCGCGTCAATGTCACCGCGAGCCGCGGGTCGTCGGGCAGCGGCGAGGCGAGCAGCTCGTCGTAGAGCCAGATCTTGGCGTAGGCGAGCAGCACCGCGCGCTCGGGCGTCGTGAGGCCGAGGCCCTCGGCGCGGCGTTCGGCGAGCTGCTCGTCCGTGGGCAGGTATTCGATCGCGCGGTTCAGGCGCCCGGCCTTCTCGAGGTACTGCATGAAGCGCGTCTGGGCGTCGAGCATCTGCGGCGCGATGCGGCCGGTGACCGACAGCACCTGGGTCTGGAACACGTTGTCGCGCAGCACGAGGGCGGCGACCTCGTCGGTCATCTCGGGCAGCAGCGCGTTCCTCTGCTTCTCGGTCATCTCGCCCTCGGCGACCGGCAGCCCGAGCAGGATCTTGATGTTGACTTCGTGATCCGAGGTGTCGACGCCGGCCGAGTTGTCGATCGCGTCGGTGTTGATGCGCCCGCCGGCGAGCGCGTACTCGATCCGCCCGCGCTGCGTGCAGCCGAGGTTGCCGCCCTCGACGAAGACCTTGCAGCGCAGCTCGCGGCCGTCGACGCGCAGCACGTCGTTGGCACGGTCGCCGACCTGCGCGTGCGTCTCGTCGCTCGCCTTCACATAGGTGCCGATGCCGCCGTTGTAGATCAGGTCGACCGGCGCCTTCAGGATCGCGTGCACCAGTTCGGCCGGCGTCATCGCGTCGGCGTCGATCGCAAGCGCGGCCTTCACTTCGGGCGTGATCGCAATCGACTTCAGGCTTCGCGCGTGCACCCCGCCGCCGGCCGAGATGAGGCCCGTGTCGTAGTCGGCCCACGACGAGCGCGGCAACTTGAAGAGCCGCTCGCGTTCGGCGAAGCTGCGCGCCGCGTCGGGGTTCGGGTCGAGGAAGACGTGGCGATGGTCGAACGCGGCGACGAGCCGGATGTGGCGCGACAGCAGCATGCCGTTGCCGAACACGTCGCCCGACATGTCGCCGATGCCGGCGACGGTGAAGTCGGTCGTCTGCGTATCGACGCCGAGTTCGCGGAAGTGCCGCTTGGCCGACTCCCACGCGCCGCGCGCCGTGATGCCCATGCCCTTGTGGTCGTAGCCGACCGAGCCGCCGGAGGCGAACGCGTCGCCGAGCCAGAAGCCGTACTCCTTGCTGATCGCGTTGGCGTAGTCGGAAAAGCTCGCCGTGCCCTTGTCGGCGGCCACCACCAGGTAGGGGTCGTCGCCGTCGTGGCGAACGACGTCGGGCGGCGGCTGGATCGCGCCTCCGACGCGGTTGTCGGTGATGTCGAGCAGGCCGCGCAGATAGTCCTTGTAGCAGGCGACGCCCTCGGCGAGGAAGGCGTCGCGATCGCTCGCCGGCGGCGCCTTCTTCAGCACGAAGCCGCCCTTGGAGCCGACCGGGACGATGACCGTGTTCTTCACCATCTGCGCCTTGACGAGGCCGAGCACCTCGGTGCGGAAGTCCTCCGGCCGGTCCGACCAGCGCAGCCCGCCGCGCGCGACGCGCCCGCCGCGCAGGTGCACGCCTTCGAAGCGCGTCGAGTAGACGAAGATCTCGAACATCGGCTTCGGCTCGGGCAGCCCCGGCACCTTGCTCGGGTCGAACTTGAACGAGACGAAGCTGCGCCATTCGCCCGCCGCGCCGCGGCGCCAGTAGTTGGTGCGCGTCGTCGCGAGGATCAGCGCCATGACCTGGCGCAGCACGCGGTCCTCAGACAGGTTGTCGACGCCTTCGAGCGCGGCCTCGATCGCGGCAACATGCCCGGCCGCGCGTGCATCGGCGCCGTCGCGCGCGCCAGGGTCGAAGCGCGCCTTGAAGAGTTCTACGAGGTGGCGCGCGACCTGCGGATGCGCGGCGAGCGTCGCCCGGATGAAGGCCTGCGACAGCGCGAAGCCGATCTGGCGCATGTACTTCGCGTAGGCGCGCAGGATGACGATCTCGGCCGCCGGCAGCAGCGCGCCGACGACGAGGCGGTTGAAGTCGTCGTTCTCGACCTCGCCGGCGAGGATCGCGCCGAACGCCTCCTCGAACACCGGGCGCAGCGTGTCGATCTCGAGGTCGGCGTCGGCCTGGCCGCTGTCGAGCCCGAAGTCGTGGATCCAGATCGGCGCGCCGTCCTTCGCCTCGACGCGATACGGATGCTCGTCGAGCACCTTCAAGCCCATGTGCTCGAGCATCGGCAGGCTGCCCGACAACGTCAGCGGCCGGGCGAGTTGCAGCAGCTTGAAGCGCAGCGCGCCGGGCGGCGCCTCGAGCGGGCGGTACAGCGTCATCGCGACCGGCGACGCCTCGCTCATCGACGCCATCAGCTCGATGTCGGGCACCGCGGCGCGGGCCGCGAAGTCGGAGCGGTAGGCCGCGGGGAACGCCGCGCCGAAGCGGCGCAGCAGCGCGTTGCCGCGCGCCTCGCCGGCGGCTTCGATCAGCGCCGCCTTCAGGTCGTCGTCCCAGCGCCGCGCCGACGCCACGAGCCGCGCCTCGATCTCGCGCGGGTCGTAGTCGGGGATCTGCCCGGGCCGGGTGCGCACGAGGATCTGGATGCGCGCGAGGACCGACTCGGTCAGGTGGACGTTGAACTCCGAGCTGACGCCGTTGAACGCCTTGACGAGGATCGCCTGCCATTTCTCGCGCAGCTCGGTCGTGTAGTTCTCGCGCGGCGCGAAGATCAGGCACGACAGGAAGCGCTCGAACGGGTCGCGCCGGATGAAGAGCCGAAAGCGCTGGCGCTCG
>JBDHSE010000099.1:0-8819 GCA_039807955.1 Ideonella sp.
ATGGCAGACCAACAACCCCTGACCGCGGCCGAAGCCGCACTGCGCGACGCCGCGCTCGACTACCACCGCAACCCGATCCGCGGCAAGGTCAGCGTCGTGCCGACCAAGCCGCTCGCGACCGGCCGCGACCTGTCGCTCGCCTATTCGCCCGGCGTCGCCTACGCCTGCCTCGCGATCCGCGACGACCCCGGACTCGCCGCCGAATACACCTCGCGCGCCAACCTCGTCGGCGTCATCACGAACGGCACTGCCGTGCTCGGCTTGGGCGACATCGGGCCGCTCGCCGGCAAGCCGGTGATGGAGGGCAAGGGGTGCCTCTTCAAGAAGTTCGCCGGCATCGACGTCTACGACATCGAGCTGGCCGAGAAGGACGCCGACAAGCTCGTCGAGATCATCGCCGCACTCGAGCCGACGCTCGGCGGCATCAACCTCGAGGACATCAAGGCGCCGGAGTGCTTCCAGATCGAGCGCAAGCTGAAGGACCGGCTGAAGATCCCGGTCTTTCACGACGACCAGCACGGCACCGCGATCATCTCGGCGGCGGCGATCCTGAACGGCCTGGACCTCACCGGCAAGCAGCTCGCGAATGTCAAGATCGCCGCGAGCGGCGCCGGGGCGGCGGCGATCGCCTGCCTCGACCTGCTCGTCCGCCTCGGCGCGAAGCAGGAGCACATCTTCGTCTGCGACAGCAAGGGCCTGATCCACGACAAGCGCGAGGACCGGCTCGACGACTCCAAGCGCCGCTACATGCAAAAGACGAGCCTGCGCACGCTCGCCGACGTGATGGCCGGCGCCGACGTGCTGCTCGGCTGCTCGGCGGCCGGCGCGGTGACGGCCGAGATGGTGAAGTCGATGGCGCCCAAGCCGCTCGTGCTCGCGCTCGCCAACCCCGAGCCCGAGATCCGGCCCGAACTCGCGAAGGCGGTGCGGCCCGACTGCATCGTCGCCACCGGCCGGTCGGACTATCCGAACCAGGTCAACAACGTGCTGTGCTTCCCCTACATCTTCCGCGGCGCGCTCGACTGCGGCGCGCAGCGCATCACCGAGGAGATGAAGGTCGCCTGCGTGCACGAGATCGCGGCGCTCGCGAAGGTCGAGATCTCGGCCGAGGTCGCCGCCGCCTATCCCGGCGAGGAGATGCACTTCGGGCCCGACTACCTGATCCCGAAGCCGTTCGACTCGCGCCTCATCACGCGCATCGCGCCGGCGGTGGCGAAGGCGGCCGCCGAATCGGGCGTCGCGGCGCGGCCGATCGCCGACCTCGACGCCTACCGCCATTCGCTGCTGAAGTACATGACCTTCACCAGCATGTTCATGCAGCCGGTGTTCATCGCCGCGCGCGCCGCGCCCAAGCGCATCGTGTTCGCCGAGGGCGAGGACGAGCGCACGCTGCGCGCGGTGCAGATCGCGCTCGACGAAGGCATGGTCATCCCGACCCTCGTCGGCCGCCCGGCCGTGGTCGAGCAGCGCATCGAGCGCGCCGGCCTGCACCTGAAGGCCGGCCGCGACTTCGAACTGACGAACCCCGAGGACGACCCGCGCTTTCGCCAGTTCTGGGAGGCCTACCTCGAGATCAAGGGCCGCGACGGCGTCACGCCCGAGGTCGCGAAGGCGGCGGTGCGGCGCTCGAACACGCTGATCGCGGCGCTCTCCGTCAAGCTCGGCTTCGCCGACGGCATGCTGTGCGGGCTCGTCGGGCGCTTCGATCAGCACCTCGACCATGTGCGCGACGTGATCGGCCGCGCGCCGTCGGCGCAGCACTTTGCCGCGCTCAACGCGCTGATGCTCGACAAGTACACCCTCTTCGTCGCCGACGCCTTCGTCAACGAGGATCCGGATGCAGCCACGCTGGCCGAGATCGCCGCGATGTCGACGGCCGCGGTGCGCCACTTCGGCCTCGACCCGCGCGTCGCGTTCCTGTCGCACTCGACCTTCGGCTCGAGCACGCGGGCGTCGGCGCGCAAGATGCGCGAGGCGCGCGACCTCTTTCGCGCGCGCATGCCCGACGTGCCGGCGGACGGCGAGATGCAGGGCGACGTCGCGCTGAGCGAGGAAGTGCGCGCGGCGTTCCTGCCGTCGAGCACGCTCGCCGGCAGCGCCAACCTGCTCGTCTGCCCGAACCTGGACGCCGCCAACATCCTCTTCAACGTGCTGAAGATGACCGGCAGCCACGGCATCACCGTCGGCCCGATCCTGCTCGGCGCCGCGGCGCCGGTGCACATCCTGACGCCGTCGTCGACGGTGCGCCGCGTGCTCAACATGACGGCGCTCGCGGTCACGGGCGGGCGTTGACAGGTTCTTGGCATATGAGCCTGCGCAGCGTCTCCATCATCCTCGTCCTCGTCGCGATCGCCGTCTTCGCGGTGCTGAACTGGGCCGCGATCACGACGCCGACCGCGCTGTCGCTCGGCTTCGCGCAGGTGCAGGCGCCGTTGGGCATCGTCATGCTCGGCATCAGCGCCGTGCTGTGCGCGCTGTTCGTCGTCTTCCTGCTGTTCCAGCAGGCCGGCGCGCTGCTCGAAGCGCGGCGCTACGCGAGGGAGATAAAGGCGCAGCGCGAACTCGCCGCGAGCGCCGAGGCGTCGCGCCTGACCGAGTTGCGCGCCTTCGTCGAGGCCGAGGTCCGGCGGCTCGAAAGCCAGGGCGCGGCCGGCGCACGCGAGGCGGCGGCCCGCATCGACCGGCTCGAGGCGGCGCTCAACGCCAAGCTCGACGAATCGACGCGCACGCTGTCGGCCTACATCGGCGAGGTCGAGGACAAGCTCGATCGGGTGCTGCCCAAGCCGCCGGGCTGACGCGCCGCCACGCGCAGGCACGGCGGCAAAAAAACGCCGCTCGAGCCGTGCCGCGCACGGCCGCCTTCGAATACCATCGCGCCGAGGCAAACCCACAACGCGAGGATGGAATCATGGGGAAGAAGAAGGCAGCCAAGGCAGCAGCCAGCGACAAAGCCGAAGCACCGTCGGCACCGATCGGAGCCGAAGGCGAGGCGGGCAAGGAGCGGCCGCAAGCCGCCGCCGCCGCGGGCGGCGACGCGCACAACGCCGAACCGCTGTCGGACAAGAAGTACGCCCGCGAGTTGAAGAAGCTGCACATCGAGCTCGTCAAGCTGCAGCAATGGGTCGTCGCCAAGGGGCTGAAGGTGTGCGTCCTGTTCGAGGGCCGCGACGGCGCCGGCAAGGGCGGAACGATCAAGGCGATCAGCGAGCGCGTGAGCCCGCGCGTGTTTCGCGTCGTCGCGCTGCCGGCGCCGACCGAGCGCGAGAAGAGCCAGATGTACATCCAGCGCTACTTCAGGCACCTGCCGGCGGCGGGCGAGATCGTGATCTTCGACCGCAGCTGGTACAACCGCGCCGGCGTCGAGCGGGTGATGGGCTTTTGCTCGCCCGAGGAGGCGGCGAAGTTCCTGCGCGCCGCGCCGCTCGTCGAGCGGGCGATGGTCGAGTCGGGGATCATCCTCCTCAAGTACTGGCTCGAGGTCAGCCCCGAGGAGCAGGAGCGGCGGCTGCGCGACCGCATCGACGACGGGCGCAAGATCTGGAAGCTCTCGCCGATGGACATCAAGTCGTTCACGCGCTGGGACGCCTACACCGAGGCGCGCGACGACATGCTCGCGGCGACCGATTCGTCGTGGGCGCCGTGGTTCGTCGCCCGCTCCGAGGACAAGAAGCGGGTGCGGCTCAACGTCATCAGCCACCTGCTGTCGCAGGTGCCGTACGAGGACCTGCCGCGCGAGAAGGTCAAGCTGCCGTCGCGCAAGGTCGGCCGCGTGAAGGCGGCGGATCACGCGGCGAGGTACGTGCCGGAGCGGTTCTGACCGTCGCGCGGCCGTCGGCGCCTTCATCGACGGCGGGCGCGTGACCCCAATCGAGCAACCGCCACCGCCGGCCGCTGCGCCCGGGCTGCGCGCCGATCTCGTCGCCGGGCTGACGGCCGCCGCCGTCGTGCTGCCGAAGGCGCTCGCCTACGCGACGGTGGCCGGGCTGCCGGTCGCGGTCGGGTTGTACACCGCGTTCGTGCCGATGCTCGTCTATGCGCTGCTCGGCTCGTCGCGCGTGCTCAGCGTCAGCTCGACGGCGACGCTCGCGATCCTCGCCGGCACCCAGCTCGGTCTCGCGGTGCCCGACGGCGACCCAGCCAGGCTCGTCACCGCGACGGCGACGCTTGCGCTGCTCGTAGGGCTGATGCTGATCGCGGCCCGGCTGCTGCGCCTGGGCTTCGTTGCCGACTTCATCTCGGCGCCGGTGCTGACCGGCTTCAAGGCCGGCATCGGGCTCGTCATCGTGCTCGACCAGGTGCCGAAGCTGCTCGGCATCCACATCGCGAAGCAGGGCTTCTTCGCCGACCTCGTCGCCATCGTGCGCGAGCTGCCGGCGGCGTCGCTTCCGACGCTCGCCGTCGCCGTGGCGACGTTTGCCGTGCTGATCGCGATCGAGCGCTGGAAGCCGCAGTGGCCGGCGCCGCTCGCCGCCGTCGGCGCGAGCATCGCTGCGTCGTGGCTGCTCGGGCTCGAGGCGGCCGGTGTCTCGACCGTCGGCCTGATCCCGCAGGGCCTGCCGTCGCTGACGCTGCCCGACTTCGCGCTCGCGGCGCAGCTCGCGCCGGGCGCGCTCGGCATCGCGCTGATGAGCTTCACCGAGACGATCGCCGCCGGGCGCGCCTTCGCGCGCGACGGCGAGCCGCGCATCGACGCCAACCGCGAGCTCGTCGCGACCGGCGCCGCCAACGTCGGCGGCGCGCTGCTGGGCGCGATGCCGGCCGGCGGCGGCACGTCGCAGACGGCGGTCGTGCGCGCCGTCGGCGGCGTGTCGCAGAAGGCCTCGCTCGTCACCGCCGGCGCGGCCCTGGCGACGATGCTGCTGCTCGCGCCGCTGCTCGGCCTGATGCCGCACGCGACGCTTGCGGCGGTCGTCATCGTCTACTCGGTCGGCCTCATTGATCCGGCCGAGTTCCGCGCCATCCGCGGCGTGCGGGCGATGGAGTTCCGCTGGGCGCTCGTCGCCTGCGCCGGCGTGCTCGTGTTCGGCACGCTGCAGGGCATCCTCGTCGCGATCCTCGCGTCGATGATCGGCCTCGCGAGCCAGGCGGCGCAGCCGCGGGTGTCGGTCATCGCGCGCCAGCGCGGCAGCGACGTGCTGCGGCCGTGGACGCCGGGCAGTCCCGACGACGAACTCTTCGACGGCCTTCTGATCGTGCGGCCCGAGGGGCGGATCTTCTTCGTCAACGCCCAGCAGGTCGGCGAGCGCATCCGCGCGCTCGCCGCCGAGCATGGCCCGCGCGTGCTGCTGCTCGACATGAGCCGCGTCACCGACATCGAGTACACCGCGCTGCAGGCCTTGATCGAGGGCGACCGGCGTCTCGCGCAGGAGCGCAGCGTCGAGCTGTGGCTCGCCGGGCTCAACCCCGGCGTGCGCGACGTGGTGCAGCGCGCCGGCCTCGCCGCCCGCCTCGGCCCCGAACGCCTGCTCGTCAACACCCGCGAGGCGATCGCGCGCTTCGAGGCGGGCGCCGGCAAACCCAGGCCGCGCTGAGCCTCAGCGCTTCGGGCAGCCGAGCCCGCGGCAGCGCTTGACTTCGCCGCTCGCCGGATCGACGTCGAACTTCGCGCGCGAGGTGCCGCTGCCGACCGTCACCTCCCACACCGGGTCGTCGAACTCGATCTCGCTGATCGCGCCGAGCTGTTTCTCCTCGAACTGGCTTGCAATCTGCGCCGCCGTCTGGCTGCCGGCCGGCGGCGGCGCGTCGAAGCTGCTCTCGCGGCGATTGCGCAGCACCTTGGCGCTCTTCGGGTCGAGGTGGATCTCGCGGCAGCTGCTGCCCTTCTCGTTGCAGCTGATCACCTCCCAGCGGCCGTCGTCGAACTCGGCGCTGACGATCACGCCCGCATGGCTCGCTTCGGCGGCCTCGAGGATCTGCGACAGCGGCTTGGAGCCCGTTGGCGGCACGCCGCTTGCGAACGCGGCGCTGGCGGCGAGTGCGACAGCGGCGGGCAGCGCCCTGTGGAGTCGGAGTGACGACATTCGAAGAGCCTCCTTGTGGTTGAACCTGGAAACGGCAGTTGACCGCTGCTGATTCTCACGAAAGCCGCGTGAACACAGACGTTCCAGGCTCCGTTCGAACTCACCTTTCAGGTGACTGCGCTGCGCACTCGCCAGCACCGCGATCGACGCGCCATGCGGCGTTGCTCCTCCTCGCGGGCACGAGCCCGCAGCGTCGTCACGCCTTGCCTGACACGCCGATCACGGCACTGGCGAGCGCGCTCAACTGCCGTTTCCAGGTTGAACCGATCGAACGATAGCGCACGCGCGCGGTATCGTGTCGTCCGATGCACGACACGACGCCATGACGACACCGATCTACCTCGATCACCACGCGACGACGCCGCTCGACCCGCGCGTGCTCGACGCGATGCTGCCGTGCCTGCGCGAGGAGTTCGGCAATGCGTCGAGCCGCCACCATGCCTGGGGCCGGCGCGCGGCGGCGCTGGTGGAGCAGGCGCGCGAGCAGGTCGCGGCGGCGATCGGCGCGCGCTACTCGGAGATCGTCTTCACGTCGGGCGCGACCGAGTCGAACGCGCTCGCGATCAAGGGTGTCGCGCACCGCTGCCCCGGCGCGCATCTGGTGACGACGGCGATCGAGCACCGCGCCGTGCTCGACGCCTGCCGGCGCTTGGAGCACGACGGCTGGCGCCTCACCGTCGTGCCGGTCGACGGCCACGGCCGCGTCGATCCGGACGACGTGCGGCGGGCCATCAGGCACGACACCGTCCTCGTCTCGGTGATGGCGGCGAACAACGAGATCGGCACGATCCAGCCGCTGGCCGAGATCGGGCAGGCGGTGCGCGAGTCGCAGGCCTTGTTCCACGTCGATGCGACGCAGGCAATCGGGCGCACGGCGATCGACGTCGATGCGGCGTCGATCGACCTGCTGTCGCTGTCGGCGCACAAGATCTACGGCCCGAAGGGTGTCGGCGCGCTCTATGTGCGCCGGCGCCCGCGCCGCGTCGAACTGCTGCCGCTGGTCGAAGGCGGCGGGCAGGAGGGCGGCCTGCGCCCGGGCACGCTCAACGTGGCGGGCATCGTCGGCCTTGGCGTGGCGTGCGAACTCGCGATCGCCGAAGGCGACGACGAAGCGCTGCGCATCGGCGCGCTTCGTGCTCGCCTGCTCGCGCAGTTGTCAACGGCGCTCGACGGCCTCACGGTGCATGGCCATCCCGGGCAGCGGCTTGCCGGCAACCTGAGCCTCGGCATCGACGGCGTCGAGGCCGAGGCGCTCTTGCTCGGCCTGCCCGATCTCGCCGTCTCGGCCGGCGCGGCGTGCTCGAGCGCGTCGGTCAAGCCGTCGCATGTGCTCGAGGCGATCGGCGCCGCCCGCGGCGCAGGCGCTCCACAGCGCGCCGTGCTGCGCTTTGGTGTCGGGCGCTTCAACACGGTGGACGAGATCGACCGCGCGGCGCGGATGGTGATCGAGCGCGTGCAAGCGCTGCGAAGGCCGCAACTCTGATCGCTTCCGTGCGGCCCCGGTTGGCGCACGACACGCGAGGTTCGCTCCGCGTTTGATGCACGACAAGACACGCGCAGCGAGCGCTTGCACCGGCGTCGAATCCCCATAGCATCGACCGCGCCCGCCGCATGCCGCCCGCCCCGGGCCGGCCCGGGCACGACGAGGAGACCCGTGATGAGCCAAGCCTTGAGCCGATTGTTCGAGCCCGCGAGCTGGGGCAAGCTGAAGACCAAGAACCGCATCAAGTACGGCTCGTGCTGCGTCTCGAACTACAACAACCGCGACGGCACGCACACGATCCGCGAACTGGCGCGCACCCAGGTCATCGCGCAGACCGGCTGCGGCATCATCACGAACCAGGGCGCCTACCCCGATCCGCTCGGCGAGGGCAAGGGCTACTTTCGCCAGGTCGCGATCCACAGCGACAGCTGCATCCCGCAGTTCGAGAAGATCGCCGGCTACATCCACGACGCCGGCGCGATCGCGGTGCAGCAGATCCTGCACGCCGGACGCTACGGCGGCATCGACCTCGGCTACTGCCTGCAGCCGTCGATCGTGCCGCAGACGCTGCCGCACTTTCGCCCCCCGCGCGAGATCACGAAGGAGCAGATCAAGGCCGTCGTCCAGCAGCACGCCGACGCGGCGAAGCGTTCGCTGAAGGCCGGCTTCGACGCGACCGAAGTCACGAGCTTCATGGGCTACCTGCTCGCGACCTTCAACTCCAAGTTCACGAACCGCCGCACGGATGAATACGGCGGCTCGCTGAAGAACCGCGGCCGCTTCATGTGCGAGCTGATCGACGCGATGAAGCAGGCGCAGGGCGACGCGCCGCTCGTGATCCGCTTGAACGGCAACGAGCTTATGGACAACTGGGGCGGCAACACCGAAGACGAATGCTTCGAGTTGATGCAGCTCGCCGCCGAGCGCGGCGTCGACATGATCAGCGTCACCGTCGGCTGGCAGGAGGCGCCCGAGTCGTCGATCGGCCGCGACGTCGCCCCCGGCTACTGGCGCCGGCTCGCGGCGCGCGCGAAGAAGCTGCTGCCGAACACGCCGATCGCGTTCGGCAACCGCCTGCCCGACCCGCACATGGCCAATCAGTGCATCGAGGACGGCGAGTTCGACTTCTGGGAAGTGTGCCGCCCGATGCTCGCCGACCCGGACCTCGTGCACAAGGCGGCGGCCGGCCGCATGGACGAGGTCAAGCGCTGCATCGGCTCGCTCAACTGCCTGTCGCGGCTGTTCCGCGACCTGCCCTACACCTGCACGCGCAACCCGCAGCTCGGCCACGAGTACGACCCGGCCTACCAGCTCAC
>JBDHSE010000001.1:0-43893 GCA_039807955.1 Ideonella sp.
CACCCGATCGCGCCGCCCTCGGGCACGCTGGCAGCGTTGCGAATCCTCGCGATGGCGCAGGCCATCGCTGTGGTTCGGCCTTGCAGGCCGCGTGCTCGCGGCACGCTCGCACCGCTCGCCAAGCGAGAACCGTCCTCAGGACGGTTCTCGTCCGGGCTCGCCCTTGCCAGCCCACCCGATGTCGGCCCGTTCGGGCGCGTCCAACCGCCAGATGTAGGTTGAAAGGACAAGGCGTGCGCTACACATCGAACACCAACACCGGCTGCGGGCCGGACGGCAGCCCGGCAGTCTCAGCCAACACGCAAGGCGACGACCAACCGGCGCGCATTGCGCTCACCGTAGGGCCGCTGCTCTACCACTGGCCGCGCCAGACGCTGATGGACTTCTACGCCGAGCTTGCCGACTCGGCAGCCGACACCATCGTGCTCGGCGAAACGGTGTGCTCGCGTCGGCGCGAGATGAAGCCCGACGACTGGTTCGGCCTCGCCCGCGACCTCGCTGCCGAGGGCAAGGAGATCGTGCTCGCGACGCAAGCGCTGATCGAGTCCGAATCCGACCTGCGCCTTGTGCGCCGGCTTGCCGAGCAGGCCGACTTCCTCGTCGAGGCGGGCGACGCGTCGGCGCTGCACCGGCTCGCCGGCAAGCTGCCGTTCGTGCTCGGCCCGCACATCAACATCTACAGCCGCGAGGCGCTCGTCGAGCACGCCGCGCTCGGTGCCAGGCGCTGGGCGCCGCCGGTCGAACTGAGCATCGAAGCGATCGCGCTCGTCAACCCGCCGGCCGACCCGGTGCGCGCGCTCGACGGCACGCCGATCGCGACCGAGGTGTTCGCCTTCGGCCGCCTGCCGCTCGCGTTCTCGGCGCGCTGCTTCACGGCGCGCCATCACCGCCTGAACAAGGACGAATGCGAGTTCCGCTGCATGGCCGACGCCGACGGCATGCTGCTCGCGAGCAGCGAGGGCCAGCCCTTCCTCGTGCTCAACGGCACGCAGACACAATCGGCGGCGACGCAGTGCCTGATCAGCGAAGCGGCTGCGCTGCGCGCGGCCGGCGTAACAAGGCTGCGGCTGTCGCCGGCGTCGAACCGCTTCACGACCGTGCTGTCGCATTTCGAGCAGGTCATCAACCACGGCGCCGACGCCGCCGAAGCGCTGCGCGAGATCGAGTCGCTGGTGCCGGCCGGCGGCCTGTGCAACGGCTTCGCGCATCGCAAACCCGGCATGGAACTCGACCTCGAAGCCGCATGAGGAGCCCGATGAACACGACGACCACTTCCACCCCGAAGCTGCCGCCGCTGGCGGATGCCGCCGCCGCGCGGCTGCGTGCGATCGTCGAGCGGTTGCCGGTGCAGCCGCCGTCGTTCGTCCTCGCCCGCGTGCTCGATCGCATGCTGCTGCCGAAGCTGCCGGCCGACGCGCGCGCCGCGCTCGGCAACCGCACCGTCGAGGTCGCCGTCAGCGACCTCGGTCTGCGCGTGCGGCTGCAGCTCGCGGCGGGCGGCTTTCGCGTCGCGCCGGAGCGCAGCGAGACGGCGCTGCGCATCGTCGCGCCGGCCAGGAGCTATCTGCGCCTGCTGCGCGGCGAGGACGACGCCGACCGCCTGTTCTTCGAGCGCGCGCTCGTGATGGAGGGCGACACCGAGATGGGCCTCGTGCTGAAGAACACGCTCGACGCGATCGGCCCGCTATGGCGCTGACCGCACGCAAGCCGCGCGTCGCGGCCGCGAAGCGGACCAAGGCCAGCCTCACCGAGCGGCTGCTGCAGGCGCTCGCCGCGCGCGGCGCGACCGAAATCTTCGGCATCCCGGGCGACTTCGCGCTGCCGATGTTTCGCGAGTTCGAGCGCTCGCGTGTGCTGCCGCTGTACACGCTGTCGCACGAGCCGGCGGTCGGCTTTGCTGCCGATGCGGCGTCGCGCGCGCGTGGCGGCCTCGGTGTCGCCGCGGTGACCTACGGCGCCGGCGCGTTGAACCTCGTCAACACGGTTGCCGGCGCGTATGCCGAGCGCGTGCCGCTCGTCGTGCTGTCGGGCGCGCCGGCCGCGCACGAGGCGGCGAGCGGCTACCTGCTGCACCACCAGGTCAAGACGATCGAATCGCAGTGGCGCATCTACCGCGAGATCACCGCCGACCGCGCCCGGCTCGACGATGCGCAGACCGCGCCGCAGAGAATCGCGCGCGTGCTCGACACGGCGCTGCGCCTGTCGCGCCCGGTCTACCTCGAGATCCCGCGCGACATGCCGGCCGCGCCCTGCGACGCGGTGCCGACGACCGCCGCGCCCGAGCCCGACGCCGACGCGCTCGACGCCTGCGCCGACGAACTGCTCGCGCGGCTGCGGCGCGCGAAGCACCCGCTGCTGCTGGTCGGCGTCGAGGTCCGCCGCTACGGGCTCGAGGCGCGCGTCGCCGAACTGGCGCGGCGCCTCGGCGTGCCGGTCGCGACCACCGTCATGGGCCGCGGCCTGCTCGCCAACACCGACGCACCGCTGCGCGGCACCTACCTCGGGCTCGCCGGCGACCCGGCGTTGAGCGCCGAGGTCGAGACTTCGGACGGCCTCTTCTTGCTCGGCGTGATCCTGTCCGACACCAACTTCGCCGTCTCTGCGAAGCGCATCGACGTGCGCCACGCGATCCAGGCGCTCGACGGCCGGGTCGTGATGGGGCATCACCACTACCCGGACATTCCTCTCGCGATGCTCGTCGATCGCCTGCTCGACCGGCTGCCGGCGGCGCGTGCTGCGCGCAAGACCGGCAAGCGCGCGGCGCCACCGAAAGCGGTGCCGACGACCGATGCGGCGGCCATCCGCCCGGCCGACATCGCGGCGGCGGTCAACGAGATGATGCGCGAGCACGGCCCGCACCCGATCGCAAGCGACGTCGGCGACTGCCTGTTCACCGCGATGGACATGGACCCGACGGCGCTCGTCGCGCCCGGCTACTACGCGACGATGGGCTACGGCGTGCCGGCCGGCCTCGGCCTGCAGGCGGCGGGCGGGCAGCGGCCGCTCGTCCTGGTCGGCGACGGCGCGTTCCAGATGACGGGCTGGGAACTCGGCAACGCACGCCGCTACGGCTGGGACCCGATCGTCCTCGTCTTCAACAACGCATCGTGGGAGATGCTGCGCGCGTTCGAGCCGCGCGACGCGTTCAACACGCTTGGCACCTGGGACTTCGCGTCGATGGCGGCCGGCATGGGCGGCGACGGCCACTGCGTTTGCACCTGCGGCGAGCTGCGCGCCGCGCTGCAGACGGCGGCGACCACGCGCGGGCGCTTCCAGCTGATCGACATCCGCCTCGCCCCCGGCGTTCAGTCGCCGACGCTCGAACGCTTCGTCAAGGCCGTCAAGCGGCTTTCGATGCCCGACTCAGACTGAACCGGGGAGCCGACAACTCGCGTCTGCTCGGCACCTCAGCCGCAGGTGCTCGCAGCGCCGGCCGCTTGATATCGGACAGATTTCACGCCGCCGCCCGAGCTTGGCCCGGTGTCGGCGCGTCGCCAGCGTACCTTTGGGTACCATTCGCACGGTGTGGGATTCTCTACGCCGTGCTCGGTGCGCGGCGCTGAACCCAGCGCGCAGGAACTTCTCGATGACGTCTTGGAAACTGGCAACCCTGGTTGCGGTGGGGTCGGGTCTGTCGTTGCTCGCCAGTTGTGGCGGCGGCAGCGGACGCTATACCGGCACCGACCTGATCGTCACGGGCAGCGGGCCTGCCGACGTGCTGTACGGCGGCGACACGGCCGAGTTCGTGATGACGGTGCGCAACGGCGGCGACTACGACGCCAATGACGTCACGATCACGAACCTGATCGGCAACCAGATGGCGGTCACGTCGATGACCTGCACCGCAAGCGGCGGCGCGACGTGCCCGTCGCCGGTCAGCGTCGTGACGACCGTGCCGGTCCTGCCGGCGGGCGGCAAGTTGAGTTTCCAGGTCAATGCACTGCTGGCGCAGGGTGCCAACGGGCTGCTGACCAACACGTTGACGGCGAGCTTCACGAACGAGAACAGTCGAAGCGACAACTCGGCGACCGCGACCGTCACCGCCAGCGGCAACAACCTGAGCGTGACCGGCACGGCGCCGGCCGGACCGCTCGTCGAGCCTGCGGCGAGTTTCACGATGGTGATCGGCAACAGCGGACCGAGCGATGCGCAAAACGTCTCCCTCACGAACGTGCTGAGCGAGAACCTGAGCCTTGCCGCACCGATCGACTGCGCATCCGCGGGCGGAGCGTCCCTGCCGGTGCTGCAATCCGATGGATCGATGATCTCGGCGCTGATTCCGGTCGATGCAACGCTGACCTGCGTTGTGCCGGTGACGGTGGCGGATGGCACCAACGGTCTCGTTGGTACGACGATGACGGTAAGCGCGCGGGGGGACGCAAGGCCCGCCGACAACGTCGCGACGGCCTATGTCCAGGCGACGCTCGTCAACAACGTGACGATCAGCGCGAATCCGGCGACCGGGAACGTTCCCGGCGGCGGTTCGACGGTGTTCACCTTCGTCATCGGAAACAACGGCCCGGCGCAGGCCAAGGACGTGGCGATCACGAACACGCTGGGCCCGAACCTGACGCTCGCCGGCGCTATCGATTGCGTCGCCGCCGGCGGGGCGGACGCGGCGACGCTGCAGCCCGATGGCAGCCTGCTGTCTGCGTCGATTCCGCTCGGCGCAACGCTGACCTGCAACGTGCCGGCGACGGTTGCCACCGGAACGACCGGCCGGGTCAGCACGACGATGACCGTCGCGGCGGCGTGGGACCAGCACAGCGGCGACAACAGCGCGACGGCATCGATCGTTGCCGTGAGGCCATGACATCCGACTGCGACGACGCGCGATGCGGCGCATCATCGACGGCGTCCGCTGGCCCTGCGGAACGCGCGGTGATCGGGCCGCCGTGCCTTCGCAACCATCTGCGTCGCCATCGGTGATGCGTCGGGAACCAGCATGACCTGCAACCACATCGTCTTCATCGTCATGGACAGTTGCCGCTACGACAGCTTCGTCGCCGCGCGCACGCCCAACATCGACCGGCTCGGTCAAGCCGAGCGGCGCTACTCGTACGCGTCGTGGACCGCGCCGTCGCACCATGCCTTCGCGATGGGCATGATGCCGCACGCGAGCCCGAAGGAGGTGTTCGCGTCAGAGGTCTACAAGGAGGAGTTCTCGCTGTGGACCGAGCGCACCGGACACGCCGGCATCCAGTTCAAGGAGTTCCTGCCCGACCTGTCGCTGCCGAAGGTGCTGCGCAACATCGGCTACCGCACGGTGGCCAAGGTGTCGCTGCCGGTGCTCAACAAGAACACGCTCATCAGCCGCGACTTCGACGACTACAAGCTGATGAAGAACCACAACGACTTCGCCGGCATGATCGACGAGATGGAGTTTCCCGACGAGCCGCACTACTACTTCCTCAACCTCGGCGAGACGCACTATCCGTACATGCTCTCGGGCGCCGACCTGCCGCACATCTCGGGCGTACACGGCGCGCTGAAGTCGATGGACGACGCGCCGGCGCGCGCCGAGAAGCAGACCTTCGACGCGGCGCAGATGCGGATGCTGCAGCAGCAGCAGGTGAAATGCGTCGAGTACATCGACGGCCAGATCGGCCGCCTGATGGCGCAGACGCCGCCGAACACGCATTTCATCGTCACCGCCGACCACGGGGAACTGTTCGGCGAGGATGGCTACTTCGGCCACGGACCGATCATGCACGAGAAGTGCTTCGAGGTGCCGTTCGTCGAGGGCCGCCTGGCCTGACGACAGCCGCGCGATGGCCGATCCGCTGTTCCTGCTGGCGCCGCCGAGGTCGTACACCTCGCTCGTCAATGCGATGCTCGGGCAGCATCCGCAGGCGTTCGGGCTGCCCGAGTTGTGCCTGTTCAACGTCGACAAGCTGATCGACCTGTGGCGCGGCTCGAAAGGCGAGATCTCGGAGAACGGCGCGCTGGTGCGCCACGGCCTGCTGCGCGCCGTCTCCGAGATCTACTGCGGCGAGCAGCGCGCGACGACCGTCAACATGGCCCTGGTCTGGCTCGCGCAGCGCGAGGAGTGGGACACCGGGCGGATCTTCCGCGAACTGGTCGACAAGATCGACCCGCTGGTCGCCGTCGAGAAGAGCCCTTCCTACGTGATGTCGGTCAAGCGCATGCAGGCGATCCTGCGCGCGTTTCCGAACGCGCGGTTCGTGCATCTGGTGCGCCACCCGATCGCGCAGGGCAAGTCGCTGATGGTGATCAACGACGGCGCCTTCTGCCTCAAGGTCGAGGGCTTCGAGCTCGGCGAGGACTATGCGCTGATCGAGCCGCAGATCGCTTGGCATGACATGAACATGAACATCCTCGACTTCCTCGACGACGTCGCGCCCGAGCGGCAGATCCGCCTGCGCGGCGAGGACGTGATGGCCGAGCCGCAGCGCTACCTGGCCCAGATCGCGCGCTGGGCCGGATGGCGCGACGATGACGCGGCGATCGAGGCGATGATGCATCCCGAACGCTCGCCGTTCGCGTGCTTCGGTCCGATCAACGCGCTGTTCGGCAACGATCCCAACTTCCTCGCCGGGCCGACCTTCCGGCCGCACACGCCGAAGCTGCCGAAACTTTCGGGACGCCTGCCGTGGCGCACCGACGGCAAGGGCCTGTACCCCGAGGTGATTGCGCTCGCCAACGAGTTCGGCTATGTCTAGCACCAGACTCCGCAGCGGCAGGGCCACGCGATGAATGCACCGCCCCCTTCCGGCAAGGCGCCGCGCAAGCGCCTGTCGCCGGTGCCCGAGGATCCGCAGACCGGCCGGCCGGATTCGGCGCTGCTGTCGCCGCAGCAGCGTGCGCTTCGCACGGCGATGATCGACGCCTACGCGGCGAAGAAGGCGCGCCGCTTCCTCGAGCGTCAGGTCGAGCACATCAACATCAAGCGCGAACTGGCCGAGGGGATCAAGTTTCTGTTCGACGAGCACGGCCGCCCGCCGCACAACGCGCCGCTCGAGGACATCGTCGACGAGCGGCGGCGGATCGAGTATCAGATCAAGTGGTTCGAAGGCATCCTGCAGGAGCTTCACCACCGGCTGGTCCGGGTCAAGGAAGTCGAGGACTACGCATTCGAGATGCTGTCGCGCGCATCGCCCGACGAATGATGAAGGCGACCGCGACGAACGACGAACCTATCCCCCCGGCCCGCGTGCGTGGGCGGCCGGGCGGGGGGCGCTGGCGCGTCGGCGTCTGCATGTTCGCGCTCGGGCTGGCGGGCTGTGTCCTGGGGCCCGACTACAAGCGTCCCGATGTCCCATTACCCAAGGCCTGGCAGGCCGAACCGAAGGACGCGGCTGACCTCGCGAATACCGACTGGTGGAAGGCGTTCAACGACGCCGACCTCGACGCGCTCATCGAAACTGCGCTCGACGCGAACAAGGACCTGAAGCTCGCAACGCTGCGCGTCGCCGCGTTCGATGCACGACTGCAGGTGAGTCGATCGGCGAACTATCCGCAGATCGGCTACACCGCCTCGGCGCAGCGCCGGCGCTACAGCCAGGAGCAGCCGACCGGCGCCGGCGGGCTGCAGTCGGGGGTCGGACCGATCGTCAACAACTTCGCCTTGGGCGCCGTCCTCAACTGGGAGATCGACCTCTGGGGCCGCGTCAAGCGATCGAACGAGGCGGCGCTCGCCGACCTGATGGCCAGCGAGGACGCACGCCGCGGCGTGATGCTGACGGTGGCGTCGAGCGTCGCGTCGAGCTATGTCGAACTGCTCGCGCTCGATCAGGAACTCGCCATTGCCCGCAAGGCGCTTGCCAACCGCAAGGAAGCCCTTGCATTGATGCAGACGAAGTACGAGGGCGGGTCGGGGACGCGGCTGGCGATCGAACAGGCGCGTGCCGATGTCGAGAAGACAGCGTCGGAAATACCGCCGATCGAAACGAGCATCGCGCGCACCGAAGGGGCGCTCAATCTGTTGCTCGGCAGGAACCCCGGGCCGGTGCAGCGCCGCACGCTGGATGCGCTGGCCCTGCCGCGAATGCCGCAGGGTGTGCCGGCCGACGTGCTGACGCGGCGCCCGGACGTGATGGCCGCCGAACAAGATCTGATCGCGGCGAACGCCCGTATCGGCGTCGCGAAGACGGCGTACTTCCCGACCCTGTCGCTTGCTGCCGCGATCGGCCTCGCGAGCGACGACCTGCGCTGGCTGTTCGCCGAAACGGCGCGCACGGGGATCGCCGGTGCCGTCCTCGCCGGGCCGATCTACACCGGCGGCCGCGTCGAGGGCGAAATTCGCGAGGCCGAACTCAACCAGCAACAGATGGCGGTGCGCTTCGAACAGTCGGTGCAGCTCGCGCTGCAGGAGGTGGAGGACGCTCTCGTGACGCGCGCCAAGTCCGAGGAACGCGAGAACGCGATGGGGCGTCGCGTCGGCGCCTTGCGCGAGGCGGAGAAACTCGCCGGCGTGCGCTACGAAGGCGGTCAGTCGACATACATGGAGGTGCTCCAGGCGCAGTTCGAGACGATCGGGGCGCAGAGCGTGCAAACCCAGAGCCGGCGCGACACCTCGCTTGCACTGATCACCGTCTACAAGGCGATGGGTGGGGGCTGGATGGTGGAGTACGACAAGCGCAAGGCGGCCGCGACTCCTGGCGCCGACGCGCAGGCGCAGGCGCAGACCGCGGACGAAACCGGGACGCAACGATGACCGAGCAGACCAAGAAGATCGTTTTGCCGCCGCACCTGTCGCGGCGGCTGGAGGCGTTCCGGATCGTCAAGGACGGCGAGCAGAGCTACGTGCTGCGCGACAAGCTGCACGGCGAGAGCTACGACTTCGAGCCCTGGCAGTTCTTCATCCTCGAAGTGCTGCCGGGCTGCGAGTCGCTGCAGCGGCTGCAGACCGCGTTCCAGGACCGCTTCGACCGCACGCTCACCGAGGAGGACGTTGGCGCGCTCTTCGCGTCGATCGCCGATCGCCAGTTATTCGACGAGAGCGCGGCGCAGCATCCGCTGCTCACGCCCTACATGCACGTCACCTACCGCGTCGAGGATGGCAAGGCGATACCCAAGCCGTTCGGCGCCGCCGCAGGCGCACCGGCCCTGGCCGCCGCTCCGGCCGCGGCCGCGCAGGCTGCCGCGGCCGTCCCCGATCCGGAGGCCGATCTGCCGCCGGGCGTGCAGGATGCGCTCGGCCTGGACTGGCGCACGACGACGCGGATGCTTGGCCTGTTCGATCCGCGGCCGGTGTTTCGCGTCGTCGGCCCTGTGCTCAGGCCGCTGCGCTACATCACCTACGTCGTGCCGCTGCTGCTGCTCGCCGCGATCCTGATCGTGTTCCAGTATTCGGAGATCTTCTTCGCGGATCTCGCCAATCTGGCGATCGAGAAGACGCTGGTCGAACACCTGCTGTTCGTCTTCGTGACGGTTCACATCGTGACGACGCTGACCGCAGGGCTGGTCGCCGACTCGTTCAAGGTGTCGGTCGAGAAGATCGGCATCACGCTGACGATGTGGGTCCTGCCGCGCTGGGTGCTCAAGATGAACGGTGCCGACCGGCTCAATCGCACCCAGACGATGTGGCTGCACGGTTCGACGCTGATCGCCCGCATGGTGATGTTCAGCGCCGGCGTGCTGATCTGGTTCAACTCGCGCGACAGCGACAGCGGCTTCGCGACCTTCGGCTTGCTGCTCGGCTTGGCGTGTGCCGCCGGCCTGCTGCTCGAGTCCGGCAACCCGCTGATCAAGGCCAACGGCTACTACCTGTTGTCCGCGTACCTGGACGAACCGCATCTGCGCGGCAAGGCCTTTGCCGCGCTGCTGAACAAGTTCAAAGGCGGCGTCTACCGCGCGGCGGACAGCAATCTGCTCGCGCTCTACGCGTTGGCATCCGCGACCTACGTCGTCTTCATCCTGCTGCTGGTCGGCTGGCTGATCACGAAGTATCTGGTCGTCGATCTGGCGCTCGGCGGTTCAGGGGTGGTCATCGTGATCGCCTTCCTCGCGCTGATGGCGTGGCGCAATTACGTCGGTCTCAAGCAGTTCGGCGAGACCTACGCGAAGAAGGCCCAGTTCGACCGCTGGCGCAGCCGGACCTTGCCGAGCGAAGTTGTCCAGGGCGAGGTCAAGCCGCGGAAGAGGCGCTACTGGACGACGGCCGCGATCGTCTGCCTGATCCTGGTGCTGTTCATCCCCTACAGCTACGAGGCGGGCGGCCCGTTCGTCATCTACCCGACGCAAAAGCAGGTCATCTCGACCGACGAGTCGGGCCTGGTCGAGGCGGTCTACTTCGATGGCGGTGAATCGGTCAAGCAGGGCACGGTGATCGCGCGCCTGGCGCACGAGGACTACGACGCGAAGATCAAGGTGCTCGACGCGAAGATCGACGAGCAGGCGGCTGTTCTCAGGAATCTCGAGACCCTGCCCCGTCCCGAAGAGGTCAAGCTCGCGAAGGAGGCGCTCGAGGTGCAGCGCACGCGCGAGGCGTTCAGCCGCGAGAAGGCGCCGCGACTCGAGAAGATGTACAGGGCCGGCGCCGTTTCGTTCGAGGAGTACGACGCCGCGCGCAAGGAACACATGACCGACGTGCAGCAGGTCGCGCAGAAGGAGGCCGAACTCGCGCTCGTGAAGGCGCCGGTGACCGCAGCGCAGATCGAGGCCGCCGAGGCCAAGCTCGTCAGCCTGAAGGAGGAGCGTGCGACGTTCGTCGCCAAGCTCGATCGCACCGTGCTGCGAATGCCTTTCGACGGCAACATCCTGACGCTGCACCTGAAGGACAGGATCAACAGCTTCCTGGAGAAGGGCACGCCGTTCGCGGCGCTCGAGTACACCGGTGTCGTCACTGCCGAGATCGATGTCCCCGAGCCGGACATCGAGTACGTGAAGCTCGGCGCGACCGTCCGGCTGCGCCCGTCGTCGTTCTACGACGACAAGGAATTCGAAGGCAAGGTGACGACGATCGACCGCAACGTCACGGTCAAGCCGACCGGCAACGTCATCAAGGTGATCGCGACGATCGAGAACCGGGCGGGGCAGTTGAAGACCGGCATGACCGGCCGCGCGAAGATCGAGGGCGTCACGATGCCGGTCTGGCAGGCGTTCACCCGAAGCGTCGCCCGCTTTTTCAAGATCACGGTCTGGTCGTGGATCCCCTGATCGACCTCGTACACGAACCACGCCATCCGCAGCCCTCCCATCGACCAGGAAAGCCCATGTCCGACCTTGCCGCCGTCGACACCACCTACGACCGTTTTGCGCACGATCCTGCGTACGTCGCGGCGAACCGCGCCTTTGTCGAGCGGTTGCCGCTGGCGCGCGTCAAACGCATTCTCGATCTCGCCTGCGGCACCGGCGCGGTCGGCCAGTTGATGCTCGCCGCCGCGCCCGAGGCGGGCCTGTACGGCATCGATCTGGACCCGGTGCAGATCGATCTCGCGATCGAGAACTACACGCAGCTCGGCTTCACGGTGCGGCGCATCGACGGGCCCGCCGGCAGCCTGCCGGTGCAGCGCGGACGGCAGGTGGACCTGGCCGTGGGTTCGGCGACCGAGCTGCCGTTCGCGCCGGATTCGTTCGACTGCGTGATGATCGCCAACGCGATCCACCTCATCGACGACAAGGTGGCGCTCGCTGCATCGATCGCCCGCATCCTCGAGCCGGGGGGCATCTTCGCGTTCAGCTCGGGCTTCTACGCCGGCTGCTGGCCGGCGGTGACGCAGCAGGTCTATACCGAATGGCTGAAGGAGGCGACGGCGTGGATCGCGCGCTACAGCGCCGAACGCGTCGCTGCCGGCGAGCCGCCGATTCGGCGCGTGCGAGGCAAGTCGCGGCTGTCGCCGGTGGCTTACGGCAACCGCTGGTTGACACCCGACGAGTGGCGCCAGATGCTCTTCGAGCAGGGTTTCGAGGTCAGCGACCTGAACCAGCGCGCGGTGTGGTTCAACCATCGTTCACTCGCATCGGTCGGCGCCTACAGCGGACTGGCCGAGGCGCAGCTGAGCGGCTATCCGGTCGAACTCGCATCCAGGGCACTTGCCGAGACGGCCGCGCTGGCGCTCGAAAGCGCGGGCGTGACCGAGGTCCAGCACAACTGGATCGAGATTTGTGCGCGTCGGCGTGAGGCCTGACCGACGATATCTTCAACCATTCCCTTTTCGAGATTCCGGCAGCAACTCATGACGAACGAAACCCCCGCCCCGAAATTCACGCGCGACGAGATCGAGCGCGACATCATCGCGATCCTGACCGACATGACCGCCGACTGGGATCTGTCCTTCACCGGCGGCATCAAGCCCGACACCCGGCTGATGGCCGATCTGGCGTTCGAGTCGATCGACGTCGTGCAGCTCGTCGTCGCGATCGAGGCCCACGTCAAGCGTCGCCATCTGCATTTCGAGAAGCTGCTGATGGCCGATGGCCGCTACGTGCAGGAACTGCAGGTCAAGCAGATCGCCGACTTCCTCGCGCAGCAGTTCGCCGAGTGATGTCGCGAACCCGACCGTCGCGTCTCGACGTCTGACGCCGATGCCCCCAACCGGCGCGGGCGGGCAGGTCGCGATCGTCACCGGGGCGAGCAGCGGCATCGGACGGGCCACCTGCATTGCGCTGGCACGGGCCGGTGCGCAGATCGTCGCCGTCGGGCGCGACGAGGCCCGGCTCGCGGCGACCGCCGATCTGGTGCGCGAGGTGGGTCGCACGCCGGCCGTCGTGCTTGCGCTCGACGTGCGCTCCGAAGCCGACATGCAACGCATGTCGGCATGCACGCTGGAACGCTTCGGCCGCATCGACGTGCTGGTGCACGCCGCCGGCATCCTGCGCGCGCCCGGGGCGACGCTGCGCATGCTCGCGCAGCTTGCGACGCCGGAGTGGGACGAGGTGGTCGACATCAACCTGCGCGGCACCTACCTTGCCAATCGCGCGGTGCTGCCGGCGATGCTCGCTGCGCGCCGCGGCGACATCGTCAACCTCTCGTCGCGATCGGGCCGGGTCGGTATCGCGTTCGACGCGCCGTACTGTGCGTCGAAGTTCGGCGTCGTCGGGCTGAGCGAGGCGATCGCCGACGAGGTGCGCCCGTTCGGCGTGCGCGTGCAGGTGCTGGCGCCGGGCAAGTTCGACACCGAAGTGCTGCAACAGACCGGGCCGCTGCCGCAGCCGGCGGACATCCCGCCACCGGAGCGCGTCGCCGATGCGATCGTCTGGATGCTCTCGATGCCGCCCGACACGCGCTTGCTCAACCCTGCCATCGAGCCGACCCGACAGCCCGGGGGCGCGGGATGGGCTCAAGGCCGCGGCGAAGCCGGGCGGCGAACAGGACCGCGTTCTTCTTACCAGGAGTCAACAATGGAAGCTTCAGCATCGGGCGCCGCCAGGGATCTGCGCGGCAAGGTCGTCGTCGTCACCGGCGGCACCGGCGGCATCGGGCTGGCGACGGCGCACGCCGTCGCCGCGCTCGGCGCGGCGGTCGTCGTGGCCGATCTCGACGCCGGGCGCGTCGCCGCCGTCGCCGCCGAAGTAGCGCAGGCGGGTGCGGCCGGCGGCCTCGGGGTCGCGATCGACGTGCGTCGCGAGGAGGATCACGAGCGGCTGGTCAAGGCGACGCTCGAGCGCTTCGGCCGCATCGATGCGCTGATCGCCTGCGCAGGCATCCTTCGCAAGCGCGGCACGCCGCCCAAGGTGCTGGTCGACGTCAGCACCGACGAGTGGGACGACGTCATCGCGATCAACCTGAAGGGGGTGTTCCTTTCGAACCGCGCCGTGCTGCCGACGATGATCGCGCAGCGCAGCGGAACGATCATCAACCTGTCGTCGGTGCAGGGGCTGCAGGGTCGCGCCTACGACGGGCCGTACTGCGCGTCCAAGTTCGGCGTCATCGGCCTGTCGCAGGCTGCGGCCGACGAGGTGCGAAGCTACGGCGTGAAGGTGCAGGCGCTTATGCCGGCAGCCGTCGCGACGCCGATGTGGGAGCAGAACCTGCCGGCGCCGATGCCCGGCGACGCGATACCGCCGGAGCGCGTCGCCGACCTGATCGTCTTCATGCTGCTCCAGCCCGAGGACACGATGATCGTCGCGCCGGTGATCGCGCCGCTTGGCGCGCGCAAGCGCAAGGCGGCGGCGAAGCCCGCGCAATAACGTTCCAAGCCTGGTTCTTTACGCCATGGTGCGCGCCGCCTGCCGAAACTGATCGGCCCATCCGCGATTCCTTCTGGATTCGTGCATCGGACGAGCGTCGACACGCGTTCTGTCTGGGCGGCTGGCGCTTCACTTGGCGCTTGCTGCTGCTCGACGTGAAGTACCAAGTCGGTTTGGCCGGCGGATGTCCCGGCGAGCCGTCTCCGGGCCGGTCTACGCGCGGTTGCGAATGCAGGAACTTGCTGACAAACGCGAGGATCGACCACCCGCGGCGCAATCGGTAGCATTGCACGATGATCGGTGCGCGACCGCTGATCGAGCGGCCGGCAAGGAGTGAATTCGATGGACGGAAACCTGAAGCTCGTGGCGTCGATTCTCGGGTCGACAATCGCCGTTGCCTCGTGTGGCGGCGGCTCCAGCAGCACGTCGAGCGTCGCGCCGCCGAACGAGCCGCCGACCGATGCTCAACGCGCGGCGGCGGCCACCGCGACGGCGAACACCAACGTCATGTGCAACCTGGCGACGCTGGGCCCGTACTACTGGGAGATCGGCGACGTCAATGGCGTCAAGGCATCCGGCTCGCCGTGGGGCGGGCCGACGGCGACGACGTCGATGTGGATCTTCTCGTCGTCGAAGTGGCTGTATGCGGCCAATGTCGTGCAAAAGCGCGGCGTCGTCGAGTCGGACGTGCCGTTCCTGAACTTCACGAGCGGATACTCGGAATTCGGCAATGCGCCGGTCTGCCCCAACGGCGACACCGTGGAGAGTTGCAAGGCCGACGGCAACGGCCAGGACCCGGCGACCATCGGCAGGTTCTACTACGACAGCGGGCACATGCAGCACCACGCCGCGAGCGTGATGGGGCTCGGGCCTTACGATGATGCGGCGCTCGCAGCCGACCTGAATGCAACGGTCGGCGACTTCGGCTTCAGCTACACCGTGCCGCAGCTTGCCGCAGGCGTTGTCGCGACGGCGCAGGGCTATGCCGGTTTCCTGCGCCGGGTGCTGCGCGGGGAACTCGCGATCGGCGCCGCGCTGGGCACGCACAAGGTGTGCACGAACCCGGACATGCCCGGCTGCAACGCGGCCTACTCTCCCGAGTCGGTTTCCACCGAGTACTGGAACTACTCGCTCGGGCATTGGGTCGAGGACGATCCCAACGTCGGCGACCATGCTTTCAGCAGTGCGGGCGGTGGCGGCTTCTACCCGTGGATCGATCGCGACAAGCAGTACTACGGCATTCTGGCGCGGGAACGCGAAATGGAGTCCGAAGCCGGCTATCACTCGGCCCAGTGCGGACGCCTGATCCGGCAGGCGTGGATGACCGGCGAGACCGTGCTGAGCACGGTGCCGACGCCCGAGTGATTGCGTGATGGCGGACTGGGGCTTTCCACCCGGCCCATCCCGGGTGGTCGGCGCGCCGAGTTCGGGCCAAGAGGGTCGCAGGAACTCCGATTCTTTGTGCCACCGGAGGGAGATGCATATGTCGATACCGTCCAGATCCGGGGCCGTTCGCATCGGGCGGTCCGGAGTCCTTCTTCTGACCCTGCTTTGCGCAGCGGCCGCTGCTCCGCCCGTCTACTCGCAACAGCAGGAAGGGATCGGAGCGCGGCTCAAGCGGCTGCGCGACATCCGCGAGACGCAGCGCGAGAACGAGGCCGCAATCGTCAGCCAGGAGTCGCTCGGCGCGGTCTCCGCCAACAACCATACGGATAGCTTCGAAGGGCGCAGGATCATCGTCTACACGCCGACGACGATGCCCGCCATGGGCCAGCGCTCGATGCTGGTCGCCCTACACGGCGGCGGCGGCAACGCGCAGTTCATGCTCGACCATCTGAAGATCAACGGCGTCGCCGAGAAGAACGGCTTCATCGTCGCCTATCTCGAGGGCAGCGCCGCAGCGAACCGCCTGGGCGACCGGCTCAAGGCATGGAACGCCGGCAGCGGCTGCTGCGGCAAGCCTTATACGGACCGCGTAGACGACGTCGGCTACATCACCCGTGCCGTGCGCTACCTGCAACAGAAGTACGGCGCCGATCCGGCCAGGACCTTCGGTGTCGGGCATTCCAACGGCGCGATCATGATGCAGACGCTCTCCTGCACGACGGATCTGTTCAAGAAGGTGGTCACCCTTGCGGGCACGCTGATGGCCGAGGTGAAGACCTGTCCCGACGCCCGCGGTCACACGATCATCAACTACCACGGCGCCGACGACATCAACCTGCCGATCGCGGGCGGCTTCGGTACGAAGGGCGTCACCAATATCAACTTCACGTCGCAGCAGCAGGCCAAGGAGCGTTTCGAGGCCGCGGGTGGAACATACATCTTGAAGGTCTTGCCGGGCTCCGATCATTCGATCGAGCACATGAGCCTCGCCGCCAAGCGGCTCGACGGGCTCACGATCGGCGAACTCGTCGCGCGCGACCTCGGGCTTGCGCCGAGCTAGGCTCGCGGCGGGGCGGTCGTGGGTGTGCGCGAGCGGCGGTCGAAACGGCATCGCAATAGGCACCTTTGACGGTGGTCGCGGCAGGGCGCCCCCGCAGATGACACCCCCGCAGATGAGGGTTGACTGGCAAAGGCGCTTCGCGCCTACACTGCGGCCGCCGGTTCGTGACTTTCGACGACAAGGGAGGGATACGTCATGGTTTTGAATGGTGCGCAATGCGGATCGCTCGGGTGGCTCGCGCGGGCGGTCAGCGCTGGCGCCGTCCTGGTGTTTTGCGGCCTGACTACTACGGCGAACGCCCAGTTCGTTCCCAACGAGAAGCTGGTGTCGCCCAATCCGGCGTTGATCGACGCCGAGTTCAGCCAGTCGCGAGCCATGATCGCGTGGACGGACTCCAAGGGTGTGCTCTGGGTTGGCAACGTGAACCGGGCAACGGGTGCCTTCGAGCCAGTGAGCGGCCAGGGACGGCAGATTGCGACCGGCACGGTGAGCGGAATGAACATGTTCCTCTGGAACGGGCCGGAGTGGATATCGATGGCCAGCGGCGACCAGATCTACTACAGCTACTACCTGCCGCGCCGCGCGCCGACCGCGCAGAACACGCGCATGGCGCTTGCGTTTCTGGACGCGAACGGCGAACTGAGTCAGATCAAGAAGCTCGGGCCGAACGCGCCGCGGATGGCGGACATCGCCAGCCAGACCGAGGGCGACAGGAACGCCCAGATCATGTACTTCGATCCGTACTACAACCACTACTGGCGCAACGCGCTCAATGCAAGCTCAGAGCAGATCATGCCGTTCCTGCCTGCGGAGGACAAGGCGTGGCGCTTCGCGACGGGAATGCGCGCCATGCTCTACACCGCGCCGGTGGAGGGGACGCCACAGGTCTTTCGCTACATGCTCGATACCGCCGTCAGCGAGCAACTGACCTTCGACGCGGGAGACAAGGACACCGGCAGGACGGTGCCCTGGATGTGGCCTGCGCCCGAGTTCGGCGGTGCGTTCGTCTTCTCGACCTTTGTCAACGGATCGGAGTTGCGTGTCTATCGCCAGGTGACAGCGCAGGACGGCAGCCAGTCCTGGGCGCCGATCTACAGCGCTTCGATGCCTGCGGGAAGGGCCGCCGGCTCGCCACAATGGTTCACCTACAACGGCAAGTCCTACCTGTACTGGGTCGCCTATGTCGACTCGAACGATTTCCCGACCGAGGTCTGGCTGTCCAACATCGACGCCTCGGATCCGCTGCTGCGCCGGGTCAACGACGACAAGCTGTTTCGGGCCCGCAACGACCCGGAGCTCTTCATCACGACGAACTACGGTCCGCTCATCTACTACAACCGATACGACCCGAGCCGCGACCCGACGGGCGACCATCCGCTTTGCGCGGCCTGCTCAGAAGGCGTTTTCCGTGCCGATCCTGGGCTTCTCGGACGTTGAGGCCCGGTTGCGGGCGCCCGAACTCGTTTGGCTCAGCGGCGCACGACTGCATGCGCATCGAAGGGGAGGTTGCGGACCCGCTGCCTCTGTTCAACGGTCGTGAGGCGCCAGCACCGCGCGTCTCGATCGGACGCCGTGCGCTGCCTCACGGCTTCATGAACTGCGCGATCAGATCGACCATTCTGACCTTGGCGAATTGCTCGAGCGAGGCGATCGGATGGTCGGCGTCGCTCACCACCCTGAAGCGAACGCGCGAATCGCAGGCGTTCCAGGTCGGACCCGTTGCATCGGCGACAGCGGCGTCGAGCGACGGCGTCTCGCCGCAGACCGCAAAGCCGCGGTCCTGGTGGCGTGCCCACTCCGAGGTGAGGATCGTGTCCGTGAGGCCGGCGGCGATCTGCTCTGGCGTCGGCGTTCTGTCGCCGAGCGCGAACATCGGCAGCTTGCTGTCCTTGCCGCCGATGACGAGGAAGTAGGGTGCCGGCGTCTGCGGCACGCAGGTCGGGCCGGGCTGCGGATATGTCGCCGAGGCCATCGGACCCGCCAGCGAAACGAACTCGTCGTAGGCAGACGTCGCCTCGCACCACATGCGTGCCGTCATCGCTCCACCTGACGAATGGCCCGAAAGCGCAACCTGGGAGACGCCGAACTGCGTTCTGACGTAGGTTGACAGCGCGCTCAGGAACGCCACGTCGTCCTGGCCCGAGTCGAAGACGTAGTTGTTCCAGCCCGGCAACCTCGTCCCGGGCAGGGCCTGACCCTGCGCGAAGACGGCGATGATCCCGTTGCGAGACAGCCAATCCCAGTTCACGTTCTTCGCCGACTGCGGCGCGTTGACGCGATTGAAGCCAAGGTCGTAGGCCAGCTTCCATGTCGTTCCGCCCTGTCCGTGCAGGAAGACGATTGCCTTCGTCGCACCTGCGGGACGATACACGTCGACCTTGTGCGGATAGCCCGCAAGCTTGATGCCGACCAACAGCGTATTGGCTGTCGCTGTCGCCGGAATGGTTGCCGGCGCTCTTGCGCGCAACGGCGCTGCCCTCGCGTCGGCGCCGGCGGCAAGGCCCTGCGCCTGCTCGGTCGGTTCATCGATGCCACTGCCGCAAGCGGTGAGCCACAGGCAGGCCGCGACGGCCAACGGCAGCGCCGCGGGGCGCAGCACGGCGGGAAACTTGTGAGCTTGCATGGACGGGAACCTCGAGGCGCTGGCCGCGGCTGCGCGGCGTACGCGATGACGGACATGACACGGAGAGGTCGCCGTCGCGCGCCCCGGGCACCGAGTCCCGGATACGCGCGCCGCGCGACTGGCTGCGTCGGGGATATCGGCAGGATCCGTTCGTCTCGGCGTTCCGAGATGTGTCGTGCGCGCCCGGTGCGTAACCGGCGGCAACCCGGTTGCCGACAATCTCGGCTTCGAGCCAAGCCGCGGCCCGCTGGCGCGTCGCGGTGTGGGAGCGCTACTGCGGGACGCCGGTCTTCCAGGCGAGCCTGATCAGTCGGCCGCATTCGAGCGACGCGTAACCCTCGCCGCTCGCCTCGCTGGTCGGGGCGTCGCGTGCGATGATGCCGTACAGCTTGCGGTCGAAGTCCACCCACGGGTAGAAGCCGAACTTGCCGGCGCTGCTGTAGGCGAAATTGCTGCTCGGGGTGTGGGTCGGATCGTCCTCGACCCAGTGGCCGAGCGAGTAGTGGAAGTTTTCGGGCAGTGCCGCCGCGGTGTCGGTGGACGCGTTGCAAGTGGGGCTCGGCTGGGTGCAGACGGCGTGCGTGCCCAGTGCGCTGCCCAGGCGCAATGGCGTTGGGCTGTCGATCAGCAGCCTACGCAGAAAGGTCGCGTAATTCGCGGCGTTGGTCCTGACGCCGCCCGGCGGCAACGGTTCGATGTACTGAAGTGCAACGTCGGTACCGATCTGCGCACGCACTTCGCCGGCAAGTGCATCGTTGCGCATCGCGCCCAGGCCCAGGTTGATCGCCAACTGCTGCATGTGTCCGCCCTGGTAGTGAAACATGCCGCTGGCAGCCTCGGACGCATTGATTCCGCCGTTCATGCATTCGGCAACAGTTCCGGTCGCAGTGCAGAGATCGTTGTTCAGGTTGCTGTAGCCGCTCGTGAAGTTGAGGAAGGGGACGAGGCGCGTTGGGTCGCCGTACTTCTCGAGCACGTAGCCTGCGAACAGCCATTTCGACGCCGATGCGATGTTCATCTCGGTGTCTGCAGTGATGCCTGCCGAACCCATGCTGCCCGAAACCAGTACGCCGTCGCGATCCCCGATCTCCCAGTAGTAGGAGCCGAGCGTCGCGACGCTGCAAAGCGGATTGGACTGGGCCGTCGCCGTCGCGGCGGCCGCCTCGCGCGACGGCGCGTCGGTTTCGCCAGCCCCGCCACCCCCGCACGAAACAAGCGTCAGTCCTGCCAGCAGCAGCGAAGCGGAACCAAGCACACGAAGTCTGGAGTCGGATTGCATGGAAGGTGGTTCGCCGCGCGGCGGGCGACGAGAGTGATGCGCCTATCGATCGCGTCGTCCGGACGCCGCTTGTCCGGCTTGTTGGTCTTGCCCCGAACCGTTCCCATCGTGCGCAGCGCTCATCGCATCGCCCGGGCCGCCCGGTTGACGTCCGGCGCGACGCGTTTGGAAGTGTGCAGGCACTAGCGCTCGAAGCCTTCTTTGTAATGGAGACCCAGTGTCTACCCCCCACGAATGAGGGGGGGTGTAACGCGCACAAAGTCCATCATGAAGGAACAGAATCGGTCCTTGCTCGGAATCAAGAGTGTGCCATTCAATCGAGCCTTTCGTTTCGGACGGCGGTCGTGTGATGTTCACGATCGAGGCGAATGACGATGGCCGGGCAAGGATCCATCGATTCAGAATGTCAGACCGATAAGCCCGGGCCATTTCCCGACGATGACGTGCTTGTCGGCGACGAGCCGAAAGCAGCCTACTCGCCTCAATCTCATGACCGACTTCATATCGTTCGTGTTCACGCCTGCGGGCCTGGGTGATCCGACACTTGCCATCGCGGCCAGCCGCGCCGGTGCGGTCGGTATCTACAACGCCGAACTCGACGCGGATACAGGGCAGATCGTTGCCGCGCTCGAGCGGCTCGCGGTGCATGCGCACGGCGGTTTCGGTGTCAAGCTCGATGCGATCGGTGAACCTGTCGAGGCCAAACTTCGGCTGCTGGCATCGCGCGGGCTGGGATGGGTGGTCGTCGCCGTTGACCTTGTAGCGCAGCATCAGGGCTTGCTCGAGGGCCTGCGTCAACTAGGTGTGCGCGTGCTTGCGGAGGTCCGAACCGCGGCGCCGCTGCCTGCTTCGATCACCGCGCGAATCGACGGACTGCTCGTCAAGGGCAACGAAGCAGGCGGCTTCGTCGGCGAGGATGCGAGCTTCATTCTTTTGCAGAAGTGGCTGCAACGCGGCGATCTGCCTCTGTATCTGCGCGGCGGGCTCACGCCCCACGTGGCAGCGGCGTGCAGCGCGGTCGGCATCGCCGGCGGGGTGCTCGAATCGCAGCTGCTGCTGCTGGACGAAGTGCGTCTGCCCGATGCGCTGCGCGCGCTGATCGGCAACCTCGCCGGCAGCGAGACGGTCGCAGTCGGCGACGGCGAACGCGGGGAGTACTTCCGCCTTCTGGTGCGGCCGGCGCTCACGGCGGCGCGCCAGTTCACGACCGAAGGCGACGGGCTGAGCATGGACGACCTGCGCCCGCTGGTGCTCGGACGATCGAACTGGCACGAGCCGGCCACCGGCCTGCTGCCGATCGGCCAGGAGGTTGCGTTTGCCGCGCCGTGGCGCAGGAAGTACGGTCATCTGGGCGCCGTGCTGGCGGCGATCGACGAGGCGGTCCGCAGCCAGCCGAGGATCGCGGCGCAGCACCCGCCGATCGCGGAAGGGGCGCCGCTGGCGCGCTCGCTCGGCATACGCTTTCCGATCGTCCAGGGGCCGATGACGCGCGTCTCGGACACTGCCGAGTTCGCGCTCGCGATCGCCGAGGGCGGTGCCTTGCCGATGGTCGCCTTCGCGATGCTCAAGGGGCAGGCGCTGGAGTCGCTGCTCGAACGCACCAAGGAACTGCTGGGCGAACGGCCCTGGGGCATCGGCCTGCTCGGCTTTGCGCCGCAGGAGTTGCTCGACGAGCAGCTTGCGATCGCCAAGCGATTCATGCCCGACTACGCGATCATCGCCGGCGGCCGGCCCGATCAGGCGGTTCACCTCGAACAGGCCGGTGTGCCCACCTTCCTGCATGTTCCGGCGGCGAGCCTGATCGCGACGTTCCTGCACGAAGGCGCGCGCCGCTTCATCTTCGAAGGCCGCGAGTGCGGCGGGCATATCGGGCCGCTCAGTAGCTTCGTGCTCTGGAGCTCGATGGTCGATCGCCTGCTCGCCGAACTCGGGCCGGGAAAGGTAAGGGCCGACGAAGTCGAACTGCTGTTTGCCGGCGGCATTCACGACGCACTCTCGTCGGCGATGCTGCAGGTGCTCGTCGCGCCGCTCGTCGCCGCCGGGGCCAAGGTCGGCGTCCTGATGGGCAGCGCCTACCTCTTCACGCAGGAGATCGTCGCCAGCGGCTCCATCGTGCCGCAGTTCCAGCAGGAGGTGCTCGACTGCGAACACACCGTCAACCTCGAGTCGGGGCCGGGTCACGCGAGCCGATGCGCCTACACGCCGTTCGCGCACGACTTCTTCCGCCAGCGCGCCGAGCTCAAGCGCGACGGCGTCGCGCCCGACGAAAGCCGGCGCCTGCTCGACGATCTGATTCTCGGGCGTCTGCGCACCGCGTCCAAGGGCCGCAAGCGCGACGGCATGGGCGGCAAGCTCGAATCGCTCGCGCCCGAACAGCAACGCGCCGAGGGCATGTACATGCTCGGCCAGGTGGCGACCCTTCGCGACGCCGTGACCGACATCGAGACCTTGCACCAGGAGGTCAGCGCGGGCGCCGCGGCGCTGCTGTCGCGCCATCTCGAGATGCCCGACGCCGTCACGCGGCGTGCAACCGGGTCGCCCGCCGATATCGCCGTCGTCGGCATCGCCGCGGTGCTGCCCAAGGCCAACAGCACGAGCGAGTACTGGGAGAACATCCTCGCCAAGGTCGATGCGATCACGGAGATCCCGTCGCACCGCTGGGACTGGCGGCTCTACTTCGACGCCGACCGCACGGTGAAGGACAAGGTCTACTCGAAGTGGGGCGGTTTTCTCGACGACATGGCGTTCGACCCGACGCGCTTCGGCATGCCGCCGAAGTCGATCGAATCGGTCGATCCGATGCAGCTGATGGCGCTCGAAGTCGCGCGCCGCACGCTGGCCGACGCCGGCTATGCCGAGCGCGCCTTCGATCGTGAACGGGCGTCGGTCATCCTTGGCGCGAGCGGCGGCACGGGCGACTTCGGAATGCAGTACGGGCTGCGCTCGGAACTGCCGCGCTTCAGCGGCAACCTGCCCGACGAGGTCGCCGCGCGCCTGCCGCAGTGGACCGAGGACTCGTTCGCCGGGATCCTGCCCAACGTCGCCGCCGGCCGCATCGCGAACCGGCTCAACTTCGGCGGCATGAACCTGACGACCGACGCCGCCTGCGCGTCGTCGCTCGCGGCCGTCTACCAGGGCGTCGGCGAGTTGATGGCCGGTCGCAGCGACTTCGTGATCGCCGGCGGCATCGATACCGTCCAGGGCCCGTTCGGCTACCTGTGCTTCAGCAAGACGCAGGCCCTGTCGCCGCGAGGACGTTGCTCGACCTTCGACGCCGGGGGCGACGGCATCGTCATCAGCGAAGGCATCGCGATGGTCGCCCTCAAGCGCCTCGTCGACGCCGAGCGCGACGGCGACCGCATTTATGCCGTCATCAAGGGCGTCGGCGCGAGCAGCGACGGCAGCGCCAAGGGCATGACCGCGCCGCTGCCGGCCGGCCAGTTGCGGGCGATGCGCCGCGCGTACGAGATGGCGGGCTTCGGCCCGTCGACGGTGGGTCTGTTCGAGGCCCATGGCACCGGCACCGTCGCCGGCGACACCGCCGAACTCGAGAGCACGACCCGCCTGATCCAGGAGGAGGGCGCGGCGCCGCGCTCGGCGGTGATCGGATCGGTCAAGACGAATATCGGCCACACCAAGGCGACGGCAGGCGTGGCCGGTCTCGTCAAGGCGCTGCTCGCGGTGCATCACCGCGTGCTGCCGCCGCATTGCAACGTCAGCACCCCGAACCCGGTGCTCGCGGACCCGACAGCGCCGCTCTACCTGATCGATGAACCCACCCCCTGGCTCGACGCGGGCGACGCGCCGCGGCGCGCGGCGTGCAGCGCGTTCGGCTTCGGCGGCACCAACTTCCACGTCGTGATGGAGGAGTACGGCGCCGAGTACCGCGACTGGCTGCGCCCGCCGGCGAGCGAGCACCGAAGCGCCGAACTGTTCGTCTGGAGCGCCGACGATCGCGCGGCGTTGAAGGCGCGGATCACGGCGCTCGAGACCCGGCTGGCGGGGCTGGATGCGCTCGCGCCGCGCGACCTCGCGGCAAGCCTCGCGGCGCGCTGGCGCATGCGCGGCGAGGTGCTGGCGATCGTCGCCGGCAGCGTTGCCGATCTGCGCACCAAGCTCGCGGCGGCGATCCGCTATGCGAACGGCGAAGTGAAGGCCTTGCCGCCGGGGGTGTTCTTCGGCAGCCCGAGCGCGACGCGCGGCAAGCTTGCCGTGCTGTTTCCCGGTCAGGGCTCGCAGTACCCCGGCATGGCGCGCGAAGCGGCGCTCCATTTCGACGTGGTCGGAGAAGCGTTGGGCGCGGCCGACGCGGCGCTGCGCGACGCCTTCGAATCCCGCTTCGGCGCCGCGGCGCGGCTGTCGCAGTTCATCCTGCCGCGCGGTGCCTACGGTGACGACGGCAAGGCGCTCGCACGTGAGAAGCTGACCCGCACCGACGTTGCGCAACCGGCGCTCGGCGCGGTGGAAGTCGGCCTGCTGCGCCTGATGCAGTCGCTCGGCCTCGAGCCCGACATGTACGGTGGCCACAGCTACGGCGAGTTCGTCGCGCTGCACGCTGCGGGCGCGCTCGGCTTCGACGCGCTGATGCAGCTGTCCGCGGCACGCGGGCGCTTCATCGTCGACGCCGCGTCCGCGGCGGGCGCCGAACTGGGCACGATGGCGGCTGTCAGCGCGACACGCGACGTGGTCGAGGAAGCGATCGCGGACATCGACGACGTCCTCATCGCCAACCACAACGCGCCGCTGCAGAGCATCATCTCGGGCACCCATGAGGCCGTGAAGGCCGCCGCGGCGAAGTTACGTCAAGGCGGGGTCGAAGTGACCGACATCGCGGTCGCCGCCGCCTTCCATTCAAGCCTCGTCAAGCCGGCGCAGCAGGCCTTGTCCGAACTGATCGAGACGCTGCCGTGGTCGCCGCCGCGGGTTGCGGTCTACTCGAACAGTTCGGGCCGTCCGCACGCGGCCGATGTGGCGCGTGTCAAGCGCCAGATGGCCGAGCATCTTGTCAGCCCGGTCGAGTTCGTCGCCGAGGTCGAGGCGATGCACAAGGATGGCGCACGCGTCTTCGTCGAAGTCGGACCGAAGAACGTGCTGACGCGGCTCACCTCCCGCATCCTCGACGGGCAGCCGCATGTCGCCGTCGCGATCGACGACGGCAGCGGGTTGAGCGGCCTGCTCGGCGGCATCGGCCGCCTGCTGTGCGCCGGCATTGCGCTCGACCTCGCACCGTTGTTCGTGCGCCGCGACTGCCGCCTCGGCGACCCCGACGATCCCGCTGCGCTGCTGCGCGTCGAAGCAACGCCCAAGCACGCCTGGATGCTCAACGGCAGCGGCCCGCGCAGGGCCGCCGAAGCGGTGCGCCAGGTCGGCGTGACGCTCGAGCAGGCTCGGGCCGGGCAAGTTGCTGCAAGGGTGCCCGCCGCGCCGGTCGCGCCGGCCACTGCGCGCACCTCGACGGCGGAGGCAGCGCCGGTCATCTTGCCGGCCGCACCGGCACGCACAGTTACCCCACAACCCTGGAGAAGGAGTCGATCGATGGATGAACGACGATCCGTTTCGGGCATCGCGGATCCGTCCGTCATGTCCGAGTATTTCGCGACGATGCGTCAATTCCTGGAGACCCAGGAGCGGGTGATGTCGACCTTCCTCGGCGACGGCGCGCCGTCCCGGCCGATGCTGCGTGCGCGGCCGCTTCCGGCGCTGCGGCCGATCGCCGAGTTGCCCGCGGCGCCCGCGGTCGCGGTTCCGGCTCCGCCGCCGGTTGCCGCACCGTCTGTAGTCCCGGTCACGCCCGCGCCGGCAGCGAAAGCGGTCGAGCCGGCGCCGGCCGCGCCGCCCGCACCGGTGCAGGCGATCGCAGCCGAGGTTGCCGCGCCCAAGGCGGGAGCCGAGGCGTTGTCGCGCGACAAGCTGCTCGACATGCTGCTCGGCATCGTCGAGGAGAAGACCGGCTATCCGCGCGACATGGTCGGGCTCGATCAGAACCTCGAGGCCGACCTCGGCATCGATTCGATCAAGCGCGTCGAAGTCGTCGGTGCCATGCTGCAACTGCTTCCGGCCGCGCATCGCGAAGCGCTCACCGACAGCCGCAGCAAGCTCAACACGCAGCCGACGCTCAACGGCATGCTCGACTTGATTGACAAGGCCACGGTCGGAGGCAGCACCGTCCCTTTTGATTTGGCCGGGGTGGGAGAACAGACTGGCGCCGCCAGCCACCCGCCCCGGCTGGTCATGCGTCCGCGGCAAGAGCCGTTGACGCCCGCGATGGCCCGGCGCCTGACGCCGGGGCGATTCGTCCTCACGCGCGACAGCGTCGGCGTCGCCGCTGCGCTTGCCGAGTTGCTGGCGGCGCGCGGCGCCGAGGTCGTGATCGTCGAGCCCGATATCCTGTCTTCGGAGCCGGCGCTGCTCGCTTTTTGCGAGTCGCTCGGCGCTGCTCCGATCGCAGGGGTCGTGCACCTCGCCGCGCTCGGTGCGCCGGCGCTCGACGGTCGAGAGACGCCGTCGCAATGGCGTGAAGCCCTGCAACTCAATGAGAAGGCCTTCTTCATCCTGCTTCGCGAGTTATCGGATCGGCTCGACCCATCGGCGCATGTGGCCGCGGCATCCGGACTCGGCGGCCTGTTCGGCCGCGAGGGGTCGGCGAGCGCGGGATTGCCGTTGCAGGCCGGCGCCGTCGGCGCGCTGAAGTCGCTGCTCGAGGAGCGGCCCGAGCTTCGCGTCAAGGCCGTCGATCTGGACCCGTCGCGCAGCGCGGACGAGCGGGCGGCCGATCTGCTCGGCGAGATCGAACTCGACGGCGGACGCGTCGAAGTGGGCTACCCCGGCGGCGGGCGCACCGTCTTCGTTACGATCGCCGAGGATCTGGTCGTCGATCCGGAGCGCGACGCGGCGCTCGAGAACCTCGTCGTCCTGGCCACCGGCGGCGCGCGCGGCATCACCGCCGAGGTGCTGCGCGAACTGGCGCGGCCGGGGACGACATTCGTGCTCACCGGCCGCAGCCAGCTCGTCCGCAGTGAAGGCGCCGAGACCGCGACGCTGGTGGACGCCGACGCGCTGCGCGCGCACTTCGTGGCGCAGGTGCGGGCCGGGGCGTCGAAGGCGACGCCGGGCGAGATCCAGCGCCGCGTGCGCAGCCTTCTCGAGCAGCGCGAGATGCGTGCCAACGTCGCCGATTTCGAAGCGTCCGGCGCGGCGGTCGAGTATCACGTCGTCGACGTCACCGACGAGGACGCGTTGCGCGCCCTGCTGGGCGACGTTGCGGCCCGCCACGGACGCATCGACGGCGTCGTCCACGGCGCCGGCGTGATCGAGGACAAGCGGCTGGCCGACAAGGCGAGCGACAGCTGGTCGCGCGTCGTCGACACCAAGGTCATCGGCGCGCTGCTGCTGCAAAAGCATCTCGACGCGGCGGCGCTGAAGTTCTTCACCGTGTTCAGTTCGGTCGCCGGGCGCTACGGCAACAGCGGCCAGTCCGACTATGCGACCGCCAACGAATTGATGAACCGGCTGTGTGTTGCGCTTCAGGCGCGCTGGGGCGACCGCGTCGCCGTCAGTGCGCTGTGCTGGGGCCCCTGGGGTGCGACGAAGTTCGGTACCGGCATGGTCACCGCCGAGACCGAGGCAAAGTTCGCCGAGAAGGGGGTGCAACTCGTGTCGGCCCCGCTCGGGCGGCGCTTGTTCCGGCAGGAAATTGCGCGTGCTGCGGGCACGCCGGTCGAGGTGATCTGCGGCGTGGGCCCGTGGGAAAGCCGCGAGGCGGTGCTCGGCGTGATCCGCACGGCGCAGCCTGCGCCCGGACTCGGACCGCTGCTGGGCGCGGTGTCGGCCAGCGCGCTGCCCACCGGCGAGCGGGTGCTCGCCGTGCATCTCGATCCGAAGCGCCATCTCTACCTCGACGCGCATGTCTTCGACGGCAAGATCGTTCTGCCCGCCGCCGCCGCCCTCGAGCTGATGGCCGAAGCCGCGCGGGCTCTCTGGCCCGGCTGGCAGATTGCCGAAGTGAGGGAGCACCGCTTGTTGAACGGCGTCGAGGTCGGTCGCGGCGGTCGCGAATTGCAGGTTCTCGCATCGGTCTCGACGCACTCCACCGAGGTCGGCTTCGATGTCAGCATGGCACTGCAAAGCCGCGTCGGGCCGGATCGGGCGATGACCCACTATCGATGCGTCGTCGGCTTTGCGCGCACGCCGCCGCAACCGGACCTCGTCTCGCGCGAGGTGCATGACGAAAGAAGGCTCGCAGCCACCAAGGCGTACGGCGAGTGGCTGTCGCACGGACCGCGATTGCAGATGATCGAGCACATTGATGGCCTCTCGCCAGGCGGAGCCAGCGCACGGGTGCGCGCGAGTTCACCGGCCGATTGGCTCGCTGCGGCGAGCGACAACACACCCGGCTGGGTGTTCGATCCCGCGCTGCTCGACGCAGCGGCACAGATGGCGTGGATCTGGACGCGCGCCTATCGCGACGAAACCGCGCTGCCGACCCGCTTCGGCCGCGTCACGCGCTATGGCGACCGCCAGCTCCCGGTCGTGTTCATGGAGTACCGGCGCCGCGAAGTCGACGACGCCCAACTCGTTCGCGGCGATGTGTTCTTCTTCGACGAAGCAGGTCAGCCCGTCATGGCGATCGAGGAACTCGACAGCGTCGCGAGCGCCGCGTTGAACCGCCTCGGCGGCGGGGCGGCGCGCTCTGCCCAGGATGCCGCGGCATGAACGAATCGACGCTCGACCAGCCGGCGCCGATCGCGATCATCGGCATGGCCTGCATGTTCGCGCAGGCGCCCGATCTGCAGACGTTCTGGAACAACATCCTCGCCGGCGTCGACGCGATCGGCGAGCCGGTCGAGAACTGGGGTGCGCAGCGTTACCTCGACGCGGGCCGCATCAAGACCCAGTTCGGCGGCTATCTGAAGGACCTCTATCGCTTCGACCCGCGCGCGTTCGGGATCATGCCGAATTCGCTCGACGGCGGCGAGCCGGACCAGTTCATTGCCTTGCGCGTGGCGAGCGACGCGCTCGCCGATGCCGGCTACCTGGGCGCCGGATTCGACCATTCGGATACCGGCATCATCCTCGGCCACAGCACCTACCTGCATCGCGGGCAGGGCACGATCATCCAGAACGACATCGGTGTCGATCAGACGATGGACGTCGTCTGCGCGATGCTGCCGCAGCTCGACGCCGACAAGCGGGCGCGGATCCGGGCCATGCTCGAGGCGACGATCCCGCCGATGACGCCCGACATCGCGCCCGGCCTCGTGCCCAACGTGATGACCGGGCGCATCGCGAACCGGCTCGATCTGCACGGGCCGAACTATCTGGTCGACGCCGCCTGCTCGTCGTCGCTGCTCGCCGTCAGCGCGGCGATCGACGAGTTGCGCGCCGGTCGCAGCCGCATGATGCTCGCCGGCGGCGTGAACGCGTCACTGCCAGCCGACGTGACGACGATCTTCACCCAGCTCGGTGCGTTGAGCGCGCGCGGCAAGGTCAGGCCATTCGAGGCCGGCAGCGACGGCACGCTGCTCGGCGAGGGCCTGGGCGTGGTCGTTCTCAAGCGGCTGGCCGACGCGCTGGCCGACGGCGACCGCGTCTACGCCGTGCTGCGCGGCGTCGGCCAGTCGAGCGACGGGCGCGGCACCGGCCTGCTCGCGCCGAGCCAGGAAGGCGAGACGCTCGCCATCCGGCGCGCCTATCAGGCTTCGGGCATCGATCCGGCGAGCGTCAGCCTCGTCGAGGCGCACGGCACCGGCATCCCGCTCGGCGACCGCACCGAGATCGCGTCGCTGAAGGCGGTGTTCGGCGAGCGCAGGACGCCGATCGGCGTCAAGGCGCTCGGCTCGGTGAAGTCGATGATCAGCCACTGCATCCCGGCCGCCGGCGTCGCGAGCCTGATCAAGATGGCGCTGTCGCTGCATCACAGGGTCCTGCCGCCGACGCTGTGCGACGCGGTCAACCCCGAACTCGGCATCGACGCGACGCCGTTCTACGTCAACACGCAGGCCGCGCCGTGGATCACGCACCTGGACAGCCCGCGCCGCGCGGCGGTCAACGCGTTCGGCTTCGGCGGCACGAATGCGCACGCCATCATCGAGCAGGCGCCGGCCGAGGCGCGCACCCCGCCGCGGCTCGGCGCCTGGCCGGCCGAGCTGTGCGTGCTGTCGGCCGACAGCGACGCGGCGCTCGTCGCCCGCCTTGAGGCGCTGGGTACGGCGTTGGCACGCCGTCCCGACTGGCGGCTGGCGGAAGTGGCGGCCGCGCTGGCGCGCGACGATCGCGCGCAGGCGCACCGCATCGCGATCGTCGCGACCGACACCACGGCGTTGGCCAAGCGCATCGAGCAGGTGCTGCAACGGATGCGCGAAGGCCGTGCCAGCGATCGCTGGACGGCGCGCGGCGGCGTTGCCTACGGCAGTCAGCGCGTCGACGGCAAGCTCGCCTTTCTCTTCCCCGGCGAGGGCTCGCAGTATCCGGCGATGTTCGCGGGGCTCGCGATGTGCTTCGACGTGGTCCAGCAATGGCTCGACTTCTGGCACGGCCTCTACGAACTGCCGCCCGGCCAGACGCGCACCGACATCGTCTTTCCGACATCGGAGATCGGCGCCGAGCGCCGGCGCGAACTCGAGCAGCGCATGCAGGACATGGACGTCGGCTCCGAGTCGGTGTTCATCGGCGACATGGCGATGCACGAACTGCTCGTCTCGCTCGGCGTCGAGCCCGACGCGATGCTCGGCCACAGTTCGGGCGAGTCGGCCGCGCTCGCCGCGTGCGGTGCGAATCCGGCGCTCACGCCGGCCGAGCGCGCGTACTGCATCAGCCGCCACTTCGCCGTCTATGAGGAACTGCTCGCCGCCGGCAAGATCCCGACCGGCGCGTTGCTCGCCGTCGGCGCGCTGCCGCCGGCGACCGTCGAATCGCTCGTCGCGCAGGCCGGCGACGTGGTTGTCGCGATGGACAACTGCAGCAACCAGATGGTGCTCTACGGCAGCCACGACGGCATTGCCCGCGTCCACGCGCTGCTGACGCAGGAGGGCGGCATCTGCCTGCCGCTGCCGTTCGACCGCGGCTATCACACGTCGGTGTTCAGCGACGTGAGCGCCGCCTTCCTGCAGTACTACAAGGACGTGAAGGTCGGACGACCGGTGATTCCGCTGTATTCCTGCGCGTCGGCCGACCTGTTCCCGACGAATCCGTCAGCGGTGCGCAAGCTCGCGGCGGCGCAGTGGTCGAAGAAGGTGCGCTTTCGCGAGACGGTGCTCAAGATGCACGACGACGGGGTGCGCCTGTTCGTCGAAGTCGGCCCGTCGGCCAAGCTCACCGCATTCGTGAACGACATCCTGATCGATCGCGATTTCATCTCGGTGTCGACCAACGTGCGGCGCAAGAACGACGTCGAGCAGTTTCTCGCCGTCCTCGGACAGCTCTACGTCGCCGGCCGCGGCCCGGCCCTGGAGCGGCTGTTCGAGTCGAGAGCGATCGCCGCGATCGACCTCGAAGGCCCGGCGCCGGCACCGCGCGGCGTGCTGCTCGACAACACGATGCCGATGCTGCGGCTCGGCGCCGCGCAGCGTGAGACCCTGCGCCAGTTGGCCGCACCGCCACCGGCGGCGCCCGCCCCGAGCAAGGATGGGGCGCAGCCGTACGTGCAGCCGATGGCCGCCGGCAGCGATGCAGCGGTATCCGGCAACGACGCGCGCCTGTCCGTGATGGCCGACTACTTCGACCTGATGCGCGGCTTTCTGGATCAGCAGCGGGCGCTCGTCGAGGGCCTGTCGTCTCGATCTGTCCTGTCGGCGGCCGACGCCGCCGCGACGGCGCCACAATGGGCCTCGACACATGCACGCGACAGTCTGACGCCGCTGCTCGACGAGATCGTCGAGGCCGACGATTCGCATGTCGTCGCGCGCTGCGTCGTCAGCCTTGCGAACGACAACTTCATCCGCGACCATGTGATGTCGGGCCCGGTGTCGGAGGCGGACTCCGGGTTGTTCGGTCTGTCGTGCGTGCCGTTCACTGTCAGCCTCGAGGTCATGGCCGAAGCCTGCGCGCTGCTCGCGGGGCGCACCGACGTGAAAGTGATCGAGAACGTCAAGGCGCTCGACTGGGTCGCGCTCGATGAAGGCGAGCTGGGCTTCGAGGTGCGCGCCGACGTGCTCGACCGGGCGCGCGGCCGCTATGCGGCGCGCGTGATCACGGCGCGCGGCGCGGTGCTGACGGCGGAGATCTGTTTCGAGGCCGACTGGCAGTTGCCGGCGATGGCGCCGCTTGGCGATCCGCGCGAATCCTGCCTCAACGAACCGGACCTGTACGCGACCGGCATGTTTCACGGGCCGGTCTTCCAGTCGATGGCGCACGCCCAGGCCTGGGACGACAGCGGCATCGATGTCGAGCTCTCCGAGGTCGGGCTGCGCGACTTCTTCGCCGTCGGTCACACGCCGCAACTCGTGTTGAACCCGGTGCTGCTCGACGCGATGGGGCAGATCGTGGCGCTGTGGTACGCGCAGTACATCGGCACCCAGTTCCATGCCTTCCCGTCGACTATCGCGCGCATCGAACTGCACGAGCACTGCCCGAGCGACCGTGCCGGGATCGTGATGCGCACCCGGCAGCGGCCGCTGGACGCCGACGAGATTGCACTCTCGGCGCCGCGTGCGTTCCAGTTCGAATGCGTCGACGGCGAAGGCCGTCTGCTGCTGCGTGCGCAGGACCTGGTCAACATCTTCTTCGTCGTTCCGCCGGCCTACCACGACGTTCGCACCGATCCGCTCAATGGCTGGCTCGGCCAGCCCCTGCCGCTGCTGCCCGATGCCGGCGTCGCGCTGTGGGAAGTGCCGCTGATGTCCGAGGAGTTCTGCTCGCAGTCGGGCGGCATCTGCCTGCGCATCATGGCGCACGCCTTGCTCGCGCCGGCCGAGCGCGACGAGTGGTACGCGCTGCAGGGCAGGCTGCGGCGCCGCCGTGAATGGCTGTTCGGGCGTGCCGCGCTGAAGGAGGCGGTGCGGCTGTGGGTCGCCGAACAGACGGGGCATCTGCTGCACCCGACCGACATCGTCGTCGAGCACGACGCCCAGGGCGCGCCGATCGTCGGCGGTGCATGGCGCGACAGTCTGATCGCCGCGCCGCGCGTCTCGTTGGCACACAACGCGGACACCTGTCTGGCCGCGATCGCCGCGCCCGACAGACCCGTCGGCGTCGACCTCGAAGCGCTCGGGCGCATCACCCGGCCCGAGCATCTCGCCGATTCGCTTGCGCCGCAGGAACAGCCGCGCGTCCAGGGTCTGTCCGGGCCGGCTCTTGACGAGCGCCTGCTGCGCCTGTGGTGCGCGAAGGAGGCGGCGGCGAAGTATCTGGGCACCGGTCTGCAGGGAAGGCCCGGCGATTTCGTCGTCGTCGCTGCCGACGCGGACTGTGAAAAGCTCCTCGTCCGGCACGGTGTCGCCACGGTCGAGGCACACGTCGTGCGACACGACGCTAGGATCATCGCCCTTGCCGGGCATCAAAGCGTCAACATGGAAGTCCACGGATGAGCGAATCGAACCATCGCAACGTCGAACACACGGCCGCGCCGCAATGCGCAGCGGCGCGCCGGCTCCGCATCGAAGGATTCAGGTCATGACCGTTCGCACCCTCTTCATCGGCATGGACGGTGCCACGTTCACCATCCTCGACGAACTGACCAAGGCCGCACCCGACAGCGCGAGCGGCCCGGTGATGCCGTTCATGGCGCGCATCTTCAAGGAAGGCACGCGCGCCAAGCTGCGCTCGACGCCGAATCCGCTGACGCCGCCGGCGTGGGTCTCGTTGATGACCGGCCGCGGCCCCGGGCATCACGGCGTCTACGACTTCGTGCGCGCCGAGGAACGCGGCGACAAGGTCTTCATGACGCTGTTCGACGCCCGCGACTGCCGCGTCGAGACGATCTGGTCGATCGCGAGCCGGCAAGGCAAGCGCATCGCGGCGCTCAACTTCCCGTTTACCGCGCCGCCGCCGAGCGACCTCAACGGCCTCATCGTTCCGGGCTTCGTGCCGGCGCGCCACCTGCGCCGCAACACCTATCCGCCCGAGCTGTACGACCGCCTGAAGAAGATCCCCGACTTCAATGCGACCGAGCTCGCCTGGGACTTTGACCAGGAACAGCAGGCCGGCTACGAACTCAGCGAGCAGGATCGCGAGGCGTGGGTGCGCTACCACCTGCCGCGCGAGATGCAGTGGTTCCGCGTCGCCGAGTACCTGATGCGCGAAGAGGCGCCGGACCTGATGGCGGTTCTCTTCGACGGCGTCGACAAGCTGCAGCACCAGGCCTGGCAGTACCTCGACCCGCGCCTGCCGCAGGACGGCATGGGCGAGTACCACGCCCGCATGCGCAAGCTCTCGCTCGCCTACTTCGCCCAGCTCGACAGCTTCGTCGAGCGCCTCGTCACCGCCGCCGGCCCCGATGTGCAGGTCTTCTTCGCATCGGACCACGGCTTCACGGCGTCGACCGAGGTCGTTCGCATCAACGCCTACCTCGCCGAGAAGGGCTACGTCCACTTCAAGCCGATGCCCGAGGGCACCGAGGGCTTCAACGTCAGCAAGAGCTATTTCGCGTACCTCGACTGGACGAAGACGACGGCCTACTGCCGCACGCCGTCGTGCAACGGCATCACGATCCGCGTCGCGCGCCAGCCGGGCGAGACCGGCATCGACCCGAAGGACTACGAGAAGGTGCGCGCGCGTCTGATCCGCGACCTCGAGGAGCTGAAGGACGCCGAGACCGGCGAGCGCATCATCACCGAGATCCACATGCGCGAGGACGTGTTTCCCGGCGCGGCGATGCACGACGCGCCCGACCTGCAACTCGTGCTGCGCGACTTCGGTTTCGTTTCGGTACGCAACATCCTGCCGATCGTCCAGAAGCGCAACTACGTCGTCGGCACCCACCATCCGGAGGGCGTCTTCATGGCCTACGGCCCGGGCATCGCGGCCGGCAAGCTGATCGGCAGGCGCCACATCACCGACGTCGCGTCGACACTGCTTTACAGCGTCGGGCTGCCCGTGCCGTCGGACTTCGAGGGGGTCGTGCCGCCGGCGATGTTCACCGACGAACACAAGGCGGCGCATCCGATCGAGATCGGCGCCCCGACCCAGGGTGGCGCCAACACCAGCCTGACCGAGGCGATGGACGAGGACGAGAAGAAGCAGATCATGGATCAGCTGCAGATGCTCGGCTACATGGAATAACGGAACCGCCAACGATGCCGATCGCGACCATCAACGGAGTCGGACTCAACTACGTCCAGCTGGACGACGGGGGCGGGTCCGCGCGCGAAGATCTCGTCATGGTGCATGGCCTGGCCACCAACATGGCGTTCTGGTACTTCCGCTACGGCCTCGCGCTGTCCAAGCGGTTTCGCGTCACGCTGTACGACCTGCGCGGGCACGGTCGTTCGGAGATGCCGGCGTCGGGCTATTCACCGCGCGTCCTCGCCGGCGACCTGGCGGGCCTGATGGACCACCTCGGTATCGACAAGGCGCATCTGATGGCGCACAGCTTCGGTGGCGTCGTCGCGCTGAACTTCGCCTGTGCCCGGCCCGAACGGGTGCGCAGCCTGGTCCTTGCCGACAGCCATTTCTCGGCCGGCCGCGAGGCGCAGGAGCGCGAGGCGTGGAGCTTCAGCCAGAAGGTCCAACCGGTGCTCGACCGCATGGGGGCGGGGCTTTCGACCAGCGATCCGTACTTCGGCCCCAAGCTGCTGACCCGCGTTGCCGAGTGGCAGCTGCACGGCAAGGAGGTGCCGGCCGAGCTCGTCGATCTGGTCAGCCCGCTCCTGGGCCGGAGCGGCAAGCGCAGCTCGGCCGCGTGGCTGCAACTGATGAACACGACCTCGGCCGAAGCCGAGATGCTCAGCGACGACGGGCTATCGCTCGAGCGCCTGCGCGAGCTGCACTTCCCGATCATCGCGATGTACGGCGACCATTCGCCGGCCCGGCTCTCGGGCGCCGAGCTGCTGGCGATCTGGCCGCATGCCGAGTTCCAGCGCGTGCGCGACGCCGGCCACTTCTTCCCGACCTTGCGTCCCGAAGAAGTCCTGTCGGCGTGTCTTCGTTTCTGGGGCGGCGAGTTCGCGGCGACGCCGCGCCGCTATCGCCGCGGCGAAGCCCGGCGCAGCTACTTCCGCAGCGACCGCATCTTCCGCGCCGACAACGGCTGGCATTTCACGACGCGCGACGAGAACCGGATTGGCCCGTTCAGCACGCGCGAGGAAGCCGGCAAGGCGCTGGATCGCTTCATCTCGACGCTGGACGCGTGATGGTGGCGGTGGCGAACCGGCTCGGGGTGCGCCCCGGGCTGAGCCGGGAACACTTCAAGCTGATCGCCTATGGCGGCTTCGGCGACGGCCACAACTCGTACGCGCACTCGATGGTCTGGTTCGACGGCCGCCTGTACGTGAGCACGATCCGCGGCGCGTTCGCCCTCATGCGCAAGCGCCACGCCGGCAGTCTCGGGCTGGACGTGTGGCCGGTCGAGGGGCCGGTGGACCCGTTCGACCTCGACCTGTGCGCCGAGATCTGGGCCTACGATCCGCGCATCGACCGCTGGGAGCGCGCCTACAAGTCGCCGATGATCGTCGGCAGCGACGGCCAGCGCATCCCGCGCGAGGTCAGCTATCGCGCGATGGCGGTGCACGTCGAGCCGGCGACCGGCAAGCCCGTGCTGTACGTCTGCACCTGGTCGCCGGCAAAGGGGCCGGGGCCGATCATCCTGCGCTCCGAAGACGGACGCCGCTTCGAGCAGACCTGCGAGCCGGGCCTCGTCGGGCTGCCGGTGACGACGATCCGCTCGCTCGTCTCGTTCAAGGGCATGCTTTTCACGACGCCGGCCGGCGCGCGCGGCGGCAACCAGAACATCTCGGGCCACGTCGTGGTCTACGGCAGCCGCGACCCGGCAGCCGGCCAGTGGGAGCCGGTCACCGACTTCGCTTTCGGCGACCTGAGCAACAAGTCGGTGCACGAACTCTGCGCCTGGGGCGACCACCTCTACGCCGGCACCCTCAATCACGAGGGCTTCCAGCTCTGGCGCAGCCGCTGCGAAGGCGAGCCGCCGTACGCGTGGGAGCGCGTGCTGACGCGCGGCGCCTGGCGCGGGCCCGAGAACCAGGGCGTGCTCAGCATGGCGCCGTTCAAGGGGTCGCTCTACATCGGCACCGGCATCCAGGGCGGCGGCATCGACAAGCTCAACAAGATCGGCCCGGCCGCGGCCGAGCTGATGCGGCTCAACGCCGACCTCAGCTGGGACCTGATCGTCGGCGAGCCGCGCGACACGCCCGATGGCCGCAAGGAGCCGCTGTCGGGCCGGCGCGCCGGATTCGACGACTTCTTCAACGGCTACATGTGGCGCATGTGCGAGCACGAGGGATGGCTCTACGTGAGCACCTTCGAGTGGAGCGCCTGGCTCGGCTACGTCAAGCACAGCCGCTGGCCCGGCGCGTTCGCCAGGCTGCTCGCCTACGTCACGCCCAAGACCATGTTCGACAACGGCGCCGGCTTCGACCTGTACCGCAGCAACGACGGCGTCAACTGGGTGCCCGTCACGACCAACGGCATGGGCAATCCGTACAACATGGGCCTGAGGACGCTCGAATCGACGCCCTACGGGCTGTTCCTCGGCACCGCGAACCCCTGGGGGCCGAAGGTAATGCCGCTCGACGGCGACGAGTATGTCTTCAATCCGCGCGGCGGATGCGAGGTGTTCCTCGGTCGATCGCCGGATAAGGTGAGCCGGGAATCGGGCTGAGCGTTGGGCAGACCGGCATGGCTCGCGGCACTCGCGGCGGCGCGATCGGCTGCCGTGAACGGGGATCGGCTGCGCGAAAACCGGCTCGATCGCACGGCACGACCCGAGCCCGACGATCCATCGGCTCCGCGCCATCCGATGACTGCAGGCGGAGCGTTCGAGTTGCCGCCCGGTGCCACCGTCGAGCGCGACGTCCGCTACGGGCCAGACCCGGCTCAGGCAATCGACATCTACCGACCGGCACAGGCCGATGGCGTGCCGGTGATGCTGATCGTCCACGGCGGCGCGTGGAGCCGCGGCGACAAGGGCCTGCTGCGCAGCGTGCGCAACAAGGTCTTGCACTGGGTCGGCCGCGGCTGCGTGCTCGTCTCGGCGAACTACCGCATGCTGCCGCAGGCCCGTCCGCTGGAGCAGGCCGACGACGTGGCGCGCGCGCTTGCTTTCGTCCAGCGCCAAGCGCGCGACTGGGGCGCCGACGGTTCGCGGGTCGTGTTGATCGGGCATTCGGCGGGCGCCCATCTGGTGTCGCTGCTCGCCGCCGATCCGCGGATCGGCGCGCGGGCCGGCGTCGAGCCCTGGCGCGCCACGATCAGCATCGACAGCGCCGCGTTCGATCTGGTCCGGATCATGACGCGCAGGCACTTCGGCTTCTACGACCGGGCATTCGGCGCCGACCCCGCCGACTGGCGCGAGGCCTCGCCGTTTCACCGGCTGCAATCGCCGCCGGAAGCGCCGTGGCTCGTGGTGTGTTCCTCGCTGCGCGGGGATTCGTGCCCGCAGGCGCAGGCGTTTGCCGCCAAGGCCGCTGTCCTCGGTGGGAACGTTACGGTGCTCGAGGTCGCGCTGTCGCACGCCGACCTGAACGACCTGCTCGGCGCGCCCGGCGCCTACACCGACGCGGTGGATGCCTTCCTGCGGACGCAGGCCCTGCCCTGATTCGCGTCGCCGAGCAAGCAAGCGTTCGTCCGCGGTGGGGTGCCTTCGGGCATGGGGCACAATGGACCTTGATCCCGCCGCAAGGGATTCCAAACGCGTGGCGAAGGCCGCGGCAAGCGACCTGCCGCAGCCACCGCCGGACACGACGGGCCATGGCCTCGTCAGCGGCCGCGACATGCCGCTTGCGGTGATCGCAGCGACGCTTGATCGACGGCCTTGCTGACCGCTGTCAAACCCTTGCCGCGGACACCCTATTAGCCTGCCCGACACACTTCAGGAGACCAGGAGACACGATGACCGAAACGACCCGCAGCCGAACGCCCAAGGGCACCTTGCCCGCCCTCGCACCGCAGCTCATCACCGACGAGGTACTGCTCGAAAAATACGCCAAGGGCGACGAGAAGACCGCCGACGACATCCGGCTGCGCGTCGCGCGCGCGCTGGCGCAGGTCGAGACGCCCGAGCAGCGCGCCGCATGGGAGGCGCGCTTCCTCGACGCCCAGCAGCGCGGCTTCGTGCCGGCGGGGCGGATCAGCTCGGCGGCCGGCACGGCGCTTTCGGCAACCCTCATCAACTGCTTCGTGCAGCCGGTCGGCGATTCGATCGCGACCGACGAGGAGGGTCACCCCGGCATCTACACCGCGCTGACCGAAGCGGCGGAGACGATGCGCCGCGGCGGCGGCGTCGGCTACGACTTCTCGCGCATCCGCCCGCGCGGCGCGTGGGTCGGCAGCACGCAATCGAACGCGTCCGGGCCGGTGAGCTACATGCGTGTCTTCGACCGCAGCTGCGAGACGGTCGAGAGCGCCGGCAGCCGGCGCGGCGCGCAGATGGGCGTGCTGCGCTGTGACCACCCCGACGTCGAGGAGTTCATCCACGCCAAGGACAGCGGCGACCTGAAGAACTTCAACATCTCGGTCGGCGTCACCGACGCTTTCATGCGCGCGGTGCGCGACGACACCGACATCGAGCTCGTCCATCGCGCCGAGCCCGGCCCGGGGCAGAAGGCCGACGGCGCCTACCAGCGCGACGACGGCATGTGGGTCTTTCGCAAGCTGCCGGCGCGCGCGCTGTGGCAGCAGATCATGCAATCGACCTACGACCACGCCGAGCCCGGCGTACTGTTCCTCGACCGCATCAACACCGACAACAACCTGCGCTACTGCGAGACGATCTCGTCCACGAATCCTTGCGGCGAACAGCCGCTGCCCGCCTACGGCTGCTGCTGTCTCGGCTCGATCGACCTGACGCGCTTCGTTCGCGCGCCGTTCGAGGCCGACGCGGGTTTCGACGACGCGGCGTTCGCCGAGGTCGTTCGCGTCGCGGTGCGCATGCTCGACAACGTGCTCGATGTGAGCGTGTGGCCGCTGCCGCAGCAGCTCGCCGAGGCGCGCAGCAAGCGGCGCATCGGCCTCGGCTTCACCGGCCTCGGCGACGCGCTCGTCATGCTCGGCCTGCGCTACGACGAGGCGCCGGCGCGCGCCTTCGCGGCGAAGGTCGCCGAGACGATGCGCAACCTCGCCTACGAGGCGTCGGTCGAGCTGGCGAAGGAGCGCGGCGCGTTCCCGCTCTTCAACGCCGACCTGTACCTCGCGAGCGGAAATTTCGCGTCGCGCCTGCCGGCGGCGTTGAAGGAGCGCATCCGCGCCCACGGCCTGCGCAACTCGCATCTGCTGTCGATCGCGCCGACCGGCACCATCAGCCTTGCCTTCGCCGACAACGCGAGCAACGGCATCGAGCCGGCCTTCAGCTGGAGCTACAAGCGCAAGAAGCGCGAGCCCGACGGCACCTTCAAGGAGTACGCGGTCGAGGACCACGCGTGGCGGCTCTACCACCACCTGAAGGGCAAGGACGCCGAACTCACGCCGGCCTTCGTCACCGCGCTCGAGATGAGCGCGCAGGCGCACGCCGAGATGGTCGCCGCGGTCGCGCCGTTCGTCGACACCGCGATCTCGAAGACCGTCAACGTCCCGGCCGACTATCCGTTCGAGGACTTCAAGAACCTCTACCTGCAGGCCTGGGAGAAGGGCCTGAAGGGCCTCGCGACCTACCGCCCGAACGCGGTGCTCGGCTCGGTGCTGAGCGTCGAGGCGCAGCCCGCGCCGCTCGTCGCACAGGGCGCCAACGAACGCCTCGCGCTCGACCGCCTGCCGGCGCCGGTGCTCGCGTCGCTGCGCTGGCCGGGCCGGCCCGACCTGGCCGCCGGCAACTCGGCCTGGACCTACATGATCCAGCATCCGCACGGCGACTTCGCGCTCTTCGTCGGCGAATTGCCGATCGAGCGGCGCGAGCCGTCCGACGCCGCGCAGGCGCGCGAGCAGGCCGCCGAGCGGCGCGAAGGCGCTAACGGCCGCAACGTGCCGATGCGCCCGTTCGAGGTCTGGGTCAACGGCGCCGAGCAGCCGCGCGGCCTGGGCGCGATGGCCAAGACGCTGTCGATGGACCTGCGCACCAACGACGCCGCCTGGCTGCGCCTGAAGCTCGACGCGCTGGCCACCGTCGCCGAGGAGCGCGCGTTCGAGATGCCGGTGCCGCCGTTCGGCGAGAAGCGCATGTTCCCCGGCGTCGTCGCGGCCACCGCGGCGGTGATCCGCTGGCGCTGCGAGCAACTCGGCGCGCTCGCCGAGGGCGGGCCGACGCCGGTGATGGACGCGCTCTTCAGCCTCGACGAGCCGCGCACCGGCCCGTCCGGCACGCTCGCCTGGTCGGTCGACATCGACAACCCGGCGTCGGGCGAGTCGCTGACCCTCACGCTCAAGGAGATCACGCTGCCCGGCCCCGACGGCACCCCCGTCACGCGGCCCTGCGCGCTCGCGTTCTCGGGCAACTACCCGCGCGCGCTCGACGGCCTGGCGCGCATCCTCTCGCTCGACATGCGCGTCGTCGATCCGGCGTGGATCGGCATGAAGCTGAGGAAGCTCCTGAACTACGCCGAGCCGCTCGGCCACTTCATGGCCTTCGTGCCGACGCTGCCCGGCAGCCCGCGCCGCCAGCAGATCTGGCCCTCGACCGTCGCCTACATGGCGCGCCTGCTGATCCACCGCTACGCGATGCTCGGCGTGCTCAACGAAGAGGGCTTTCCGCTGCGCGAGATGGGCGTCCTCGAATCGCCCGTCGCTTCCGCGAGCGGCGCGGTCGTGACGCAGGAACTCGCCGGCAGCCGCTGCCCCGAATGCGGCAACGCGACGCTGATCCACCGCGACGGCTGCGAGTTCTGCACCGCCTGCGGGTATGTGGGGCAGTGCGGGTGAGCCTGCGCAGAGGACGCGTCGTGTGCCGCGCAGCAGCCATTGCTGCCGGCCGACGCCGGGGTTTTCAACGAGGCGAGTAGCATCGCCGGTACATTCGGATTGTGAGGAAGCAGCATGAGCCTGTTCGAAACCATGAAGGGGGTGAAGATCCCCACGACCGACGAAGAGCGCAACGAGCTCGTCATCACCGAGGGCTCCAACAGCTTCTGGAACTACCACTTGTCGCGGCGCGTGAACCACATGCGCGCGCTGTGCGGCGCGGCGACGCTGCCGACGGCGCTGCCGGTTTCGGCCTGGGGCGCGCCGGGGGAAGCAGGGCTGCCGAAGTCGCCGACGTATTGCCAGAAGTGCGCCGACATCGCGTGGCCGCCGGCTGAAACCAAGTAGGCGCGGCACGCCGCGCTGACGGCCTGCCGCCGGGGCAGGCGCTCGCACGAGCGATCTACCCGGTGCCCGGGGCCGGGCCTGGCGCGGCCTTCTGCCGCAGCCACTGCGCGTGGCCGCGCACGGCGTCGATCAGGATCCATGTCGCGACGAGGAACGCGACCGACCAGCACGCCGCCGCGGCGACGAACAACTCGATGGCGCGGTCGGGCCACAGCGCGGCGGCGAAGCGGGCGATCGTCGCCAGCGCGACGAGCAGCGTGCCCCAGACGAGCCTGCGCTCGTCGGCGCCGGGGCGATGCGCGCGCGTCAGCATCGTGATCGTCATCACGTTGAACGTCAGCGTGCCGAGCGCGCCGACCGTCACAAGGTGCATCGCCGCGGTGCGCAGCGCGCCTTGCGCCGCCAGCGCGATGCCGAGCAGCCCGGCGCCGAGCCAGAGGTAGCCGGCGCCCAGGCACCACAGGTCCGGCCGGCCCTTGCACGCCCACAGCCGCCAGCGCGCCAGCCGCACGAAGGCAAGCGCACCCGCGACCGCGCAGGCGAGCTGCGTCGCCGCGACGAGCGGCGTAAACGGCGCGCTGCCGACGGCCAACGCCATCGCGACGAGGATCGTGCCCTCGATGCGCGGCTGCACCCGCGCGTCGAGCGCCGCGCCCTGGCGGTAGAACTGCCCGGCCGCGGCGGGGGCGATGATGCGACCGCCCATGAACAGCATCAGCGCCGCGAGCGCGAGGACGACGGCGAGCGCGATCTCGTGCGCCGACGCCGCACCGAGCGCGAACGCGGCGATGTCGAACGCGACCGCGGCGGCGCACAGCGCGCTGATGATCAGCGGCAGCGCCTGGTTGCGCAGCTTCTTCGCGGCCCGAAACATCCGCGGCGTGGCGTAGAGGCCGAGCGCGGCGACGAAGGCGATGTCGAACGCCGCCGCGGCGAGGCCGCCGAAGCCGATGAACGCGAGCCGCGCGAGCAGCCAGATCGCGAGCAACGCCCAGCGCCGCGCGGCCGACAGCGCGCCGAGCTGGTTGCCGGCGACGACCGCGAGCGCATAGCCCAGCAGCATCTCGTGCGCATGGCCGAGCGGCGTCGCCAGCGGCGCCGGCCCGG
>JBDHSE010000100.1:0-8745 GCA_039807955.1 Ideonella sp.
CCGTAGCCGGTGATGTTGCGGCCGTCCTGCGAGACGGCGAGCGGCCCGAACAGGAACTCGCCGCTGTAGCCGGCGAACTGGGCGGCGTACTGCTCCATCGTCAGCGTGCCGGTTGCCTCGGTCCAGATCCAGCCCATGCGCTGGAAGAAGAAGTCCTGGCCGTAGCCGATGACGACCGAGCCGTCGAAGCTCACCGACGTGGCGGTCAGCTCGTAGCCGGCGTCGTGGAACGGGTTGTCGAGCAGCTTGACGCCGGTGTTCGGGTTCCACATGTAGGCCGAACCGTCGACGAAGTAGCCGCCGCCGCCGACTGCCCATTGGCCGTCGCCGGAGACGGCGTTCACCTGCTGCAGCGGATTGCCGCCGTAGGTCAGCACCTGCTCGGCGCCGTCGATCCAGACCGCCGCGGCGCGGTAGCCGTCCTCCTGATCCTGATAGCCGCCGATCAGGTGGCCGTCGTTGCTGACGGCATCGGCACGCGAGCTGCGGTTGGCAACGTTCGAACCAAGGTCGGTGAGAACACCGTTCTTCACCACGATGGCATGTGCATTGCCGCCGTCGACCCAGGCGTTGCCGACCTGCACCGAGCCGTCGGCGTTCATGCCGAAGCCACCGCTGGCCGAACCGTCCATTGACGAACCCAGACTGCCATAGGTCGTCCACGTATGGGTCGCCGTGTCGTACGAGGCGATCTCGGTCAGGTTGTTGTTCGGGTTGAGGTTGGTCGCGCCGAGCTTGAGCCCGTCCTCGGTGATGCGCGCAATGCCGCCGGTGCCGTTGCCGGGGATCGAGCCGGGGATCGTGGTTCGCCCATTGGCGACGCTCCAGGTGAAATAGCTGGTGTCGTCATTGCCGGCGACGATGCCGGAGTTCGTCACCGACGACGGCGTGTCGGCGGGGCCGAGCAGATAGAACTGGGCCTGCGCCGCGGTAGCGGCGGTCACCGCGAATGCAGCGGCGGCAAGCTGGAAGGTTGTCCTCATCGATGTTCTCCTTTTCATCGGGTCTTGTGGTCCGGATCGGGTGCTTCGGCCGACGGTAGGTCGGCTGCGGAAGATTGTGTTTGGCCCCCGACCCGATCTCAAGCTTCGAGAGGCCGGGAAATACCCTCGACCCGCGACACGACACCGTGCCGCGATCACTGTTGGCGTCGCGCTGGCCGGCGCGACGCGGCAAGGCAGACATCGAAAAGGGCCGGTCTGCTGTGCATCCCGGCCCTTCGCTGCTGGCGGCGCTTGCGGTCTAGCTTCGCTTTGCGCGCCGCGCAAGTCCCAGCAGGCCCAGCCCGCCGAACATCAGCGCCCAGGTCGACGGCTCCGGCACTGCCGCCAGATAGATGTCGGCCGTCGAGACGCCGGCATACTGAAGCGCATCGACGCTCAGGTTCCAGCCCATCGCGTCATACGCCGCGAGATCGAGCCCGGTGACGAAGCCCATCTGGCCGTAGCAGAAGGTCGGGTCCATGATGCCGAGCTGCGCGCCGCAACCGCCCGCATCCTTCCAGTGCGAAGCCTGCCGGCCGTCGCCGTTGTACGCACCGGTGGAGAAGGTATTGCCGAACAAGGCGGTTGCTCCGCCGTCGATCGAGAAGTACTTCGTGCCGCCGACCGTGAGGTCGATCTGGCCTGGCGCGCTGTAGCGAAACATGTCGAGCGCGCTGAAGATCGACGTGTCGTTCAAGTCGTAGCCCAAGGAGCCCTTTCCCGGCCCATTGGGGAAGCTGTAATAGTCGAAGAGATCGACGCCCGAGACGAAGCCCAGCGCGTGGCCGATCTCGTGGATCGCAACACCGATGAAGTCCATCTGGCCGGCGGTGATGCCGTTGGAGGGATTGAAGTCGAAGCTGAAGTTGCTGCTGAACGTCACATTGCCGTCGAAGTCGTTCGGCGTGGCAACCGGTCCGCCGAGTGCCTTCACGACCGAGCTATTCGCCCACAGCGTCTTCGAAGCATTCTTGCCGTTGATCTGCACCGCGGGAACACCGACGTCGTTGTTGCCTGTGCCGTTCACTCCGGTCGTGAGCCCGCTGAAGCCGCCGTTGGTGAGTGTGGGCAGCATCAGAGTCTGGTCGATCGTCGAGCCGCTCTTCGTCGAGTTGAACGCGTTCTCCCAGTCGACGAGTGAATAGTCCATGCGCCGGCTGCCTGTCGAGCCGATGATGCCGCTGCCGAGCGGTGCGAACTTGACGCCCAGATTGATCGTCGCGTTGCTGGAGAGCATCTGCCCCCAGTAGCCGGCGGCGATCTTGAAGCCCTGCTCCGCAGGCGACCCCGTCACACCGCCTTGGTCAATCAGGTTGATCGTCGCGGCCTGTGCGCCAGCGACGGCAAGAACCGCCGCTGTAGCGGTTGCGGTCCGGATGGTCTTGAAACTCATGGTTTGCCTCCTCCAAAGTGAGAGGTCCACACTATCCGCCGAACTGCGGACGCCGCGCGTGATCACCCCTTGAATGAGGGGGAGGGAATCTCCCAATACCCATTCGAGCCGATTTCACTGGGCGCCGCTTTCATGCCGGCAGTAAGCATCGACGAAAGGCTGCAGGTGGCCGCGGTACGGCGCCGCCACGTTCAGGCCGTCGCGGTTGATCGGCTTGCGGACCTGCAGGGCGCTCGCCGTCATGACGACGCGCTCGGTCGCGTGCGGGGTGTAGACGGCCGGCTCGTCGTCGAGGCCGCAATGCGACAGCAGCTTGTGCGTCCATGCCTGCGGCGACTCGACGAGTTCGGCATACGGCACGACGAGCAGCCGATCGCCGAGTCGCTCCTGCCAGAACGCGAGCAGCGCGTCCTCGAGACGGAAGTGATGCGCGATGTCGGCCAGGTCGTAGCTCCACGCAACGCCGTGGATGAAGAAGGTGCGCAGGCAGGACCAGGCGTTGTCGAGCGGATCGCGGCGCATCCAGATCAACGGCGCATCGGGCAGCGCGGCAGCGATCAGCCCGATGAAGCGGCTCGCATCGACGGTCTTGTCGACGATGCGGCCCTCGGGCCCGAACCGCTCGTCCATCAGATGCAGGTACAGCGCCGCCAGCGCGTCGGGCGATCCGCCGCTCGCGACGTACTTCGCCAGCGCGTCGCCGGAGACGCCGCCGGCCTGCACCGCGATGTGTTGGACGATGTTGAGTTCGGCGCCGTTCGCGACCTTGCTGTGACTCGCGAGGATGTGCTCGACGAGCGTCGTTCCCGATCGCGGCAGGCCGGTGACGAAGATCGGCCGGCTCGTGTCGCGCGCCTTGCGCGCATTCAGCCGCTCGATGAAGCCTTGCGCGTAGCCGGCCGCCGCCTGTTGCGCGTTGGCCGTGTTGCCCTGCCTGCTGTACGGCGTCTCCGAACGAAGCAGCCTGGCCCCCTGCGCGTAGGCCGCGAAGGCCGCATCCGGATCCTTGCGGTCGACGTGGAGCTTGCCGAGCGCGTAGTGAAAGCGCGCCAGGTCGCCCGGCCCTTGATGCTCGGCGGCGGCGCGGTCGGCGAGCAGGCGTTCGCCGAGCGGATCATTGGCCAGGTTGACGGTCGTCGCGAGCGTCAACCACGCCGGCCCCCAGCCGGGCCGCAGTGAGACGGCGGCCTCGAGGTGCTCCCTCGCCTGCTCGATGGAGCCGAGCGTCATCGCGACGTTGCCAAGGACGTAGGCGTGCCCCGCGCGATCGGGGACGTCGGCCGGCAGCCGGGCAACGAGGTCGTACGCCTCGCGCATCCTGCCGGACTGGGTCAGCAGCACGGCCTTCGAATAGAGCGCCTGCGGCGTGTGGCCGCAGGCTGCGACGAAGGCATCCATCGCCCGGTAAGCCAGGGTCAGTTCGCCGCTGACCCGCATCAACTCGCTGATCGATTTCCAGTGCGGTCCGAGCGCGGCGCGCTGGTCGAGCAATCGCGTGACCGCTGCGTTGGCGCGGGCGCGGTCGCGCACCGCGAGCGCCTGCTTCAGATCCTCGATCGCGCCGGACCAGGGCGTCGCTGTCTTCGCCGTCACAGCTCCACCCGCCGCGCCGCCTTGTCGAAGTTCGGCTCGCTCTGCAGTTCGGCGCTGAGGTCGTCCTGCGCCGGGTCGGGCGCGGTCGCTTCGTCGCTTTGCGGTGCGAGGTGCGGCAGGAAGCCGCCGGACTGGTGCCGCCACAGCGTCGCGTAGGCGCCGCCCTTGGCGAGCAGTTCGGCGTGCGTGCCCTGCTCGACGATACGGCCGGCGTCGAGGACGATGAGGCGGTCCATGCGCGCGATGGTCGACAGGCGGTGCGCGATCGCGATCACCGTCTTGCCTTCCATTAGCCCGAGCAGCTGTTCCTGGATCGCGATCTCGACTTCGCTGTCGAGCGCCGAGGTTGCCTCGTCGAGGACGAGGATCGGCGCGTCCTTCAGCACGACGCGCGCGATCGCGATGCGTTGGCGCTGGCCGCCGGAAAGCTTCACGCCGCGCTCGCCGACATGCGCCTCGTAGCCCTTGCGGCCGGTCCAGTCCTCGAGGCCGAGGATGAAGTCGTGCGCCTGCGCCTTCTTTGCCGCGCTAACGATCTGCTCGCGCGTCGCACTCGGCCTTCCGTAGCCGATGTTGGCGGCGATCGAGCGGTGCAAGAGCGACGTGTCCTGCGTCACCATGCCGATCGCGCCGCGCAGGCTCTCCTGCGTCACGCCGCGGATGTCCTGGCCGTCGATGCGGATCGCGCCGCGTTCGAGTTCGTGGAACCGCAACAGCAGGTTGACGAGCGTCGACTTGCCGGCGCCCGAGCGGCCGATCAGGCCGACGCGTTCGCCGGGGCGGATCACGAGGTTCAGGTCGTGCAGCACCGCGAGCTTGTCGCTGCGGCCGTAGGTGAAGCTCAGGTGCTCGATCGCGATCTCGCCGCGCGAGACCTCGAGCGCGCGCGCATCGGGCGCGTCGACGAGCTGGTGCGGCACGGCGATCGTCTGCATGCCTTCCTGCACGACGCCGATGTTCTCGAAGATGCCGGTCACCTCCCAGCTCACCCAGCCGGCGACGTTGGCGATCGTCCACGCCAGCGGCAGGGCGGTCGCGACGACGCCGGCGCTCAGTTCGCCGCGGCCCCAGAGCGCCATGCCGATCGTCGCCGTGCCGACGAGCAGCAGCGCGTTCATCGCCGAGAGCGTCGCCATGAAGCGGGTGATGAGCCGCATGTGGGCGCGGATCGCGTCGGTGTGCTCGTCGATCACCTCGCGCACGTAGGCGTCCTCGTCGCGCGCACGCGAGAAGAGCTTGACGGTGAGGATGTTGGTGTAGCTGTCGACGACGCGGCCCATGACCTGCGAGCGCAGCTCGGAACTCGTCTTCGCCAGGTCGCGCATGCGCGGCACGAAGTGGCGCAGGAAGAACGCGTAGCCGGCGAACCAGAGCACGGTCGGCAGCGCGAGCCGCCAGTCGGCGTGCGCCATCAGCACGAGGGCGCTCACGCCGTAGACGGCGATGTACCAGACGGCGCGGATCGACGAGACGACGCATTCGCGCACCGCGTTGCCGGTCTGCATCACGCGGTTGGCGATGCGGCCGGCGAAGTCGTTCTGGAAGAACGGCCAGCTCTGGCGCACGACGTGCCAGTGGCTCTGCCAGCGGATCAGGTTCGTCACGCCCGGCACGACGGCGCTGTTGCGCACCAGGCTGTCGGCGAGCAGCGCGAGCGGCCGGCCGAAGAGCACGACCGCCGCCATGCCGGCGAGCGCCGGCAGCGCGTCGCGCAGCGCGGCGGCGCGGTCGGCGGCCTCCATCAGCGAGACGAGGCGGCCGATGAAGACCGGGATCAAGGTGTCGATCAGCGCGACGACGAGGCCGGTCGCGAACATCGCGGCGAAGAGGCCCTTGGTCTGGCGCACGAAGTGCCAGAAGAACGCGACGAGGCCGGCCGGCGGCGTCGCCGCATGCGCCGCGGTGGGGTTGACGCGCTGCTCGAAGAAGCGGAACAGGGGCGAGGAGCCGGGCATGGCGGATTGTCGCCGCCGCCGGCGAATCGCGATGGCCGCGCGCGGCGGCGGGATCAGTGCGCCGCGCTCGCCGCGAGCGGCTCGGGCTTCGCGCGCAGCGCCCACCAGACGCCGGCGACGAGCAGCGCAATGCCGGCGAGCGTCGCGCCGCCCGGCATCGCGCCGCGCAGCAAGAAGGCGTAGGCCAGCGCCGACAGCGTCTCGAACACGATCAACTGGCCGACGAGCGTCGTCGGCAGGCGCTGGCTCGCCTGGTTCCAGCACAGCGTGCCGAGCCACGACGCGAAGAACGCCATCACCGCCATCACGCCGACGAAGGTCCATGGCCGCGGACCCAGCGGCAGCACGAAGCCGCTGCTCCCTGCGATGCTCGACCACAACAGGAAGCCGAGATAGCCGGCGAGCGCGAGCGGCAGCGTCGCCAGCCCCTGCGCCGTCGCCCACGTCGTCGGCGAGCGGTCGGCATGCGCGCGCAGCCAGTCCGCATTGCGGATCGGATACCAGGTCCAGCACGCCACCGCGCCGACCGCGAGGACGGCGCCGAGCGCGTAGCCGGCGAGGTCGGCGCCGGGGTCGAGCGCGGCGAGCTCGGCGTGGTTGACGAGTGCGATGCCGAGGCCGATCGCGAGCAGCGACGGCGCGAGCCGCGCCCATGGCAGGCGGCCGTCGCGCTGCGCATCGCGCCGGTTCGACACGAGCGCGATGACGACCGGCAGGGTGCCGATGATCATCGTCGGCAGCGGGCCGCCGGCGCGCTGGATCGCGGCCGACAGCAGCAGGTAGTAGACGATATTGCCGATGAGCGCGAGTTCGAGCGCGGCGAGCCAATCGGCGCGCGTCAATGCACGCAGCCGGCGGCGATCGATGAAGCCGAGCGGCAGCGCGACGAGACCGAAAGCGAGATAGCGGCCGAACGACAGCAGCACCGCCGGGTACTCCGGCAGCAGCAGCGGCGCGACAAAGACGAAGCCCCAGGCGAGCCCGGCGGCGAGGGCGTAAAGGGTTCCGGCGAGCATCGGCGCAGTATCGCAGCGCGGCGCGGGATGCGCCGCCGCGAGCCGTTCGCGATCAGAACGTGTAGCCGACCTCGCGCTGCACGCCTTCGAGTTCGTCGAGCAGGTGCAGCAGCGGCCTGAACTCACTGTAGCGGCCGGCGACGCGGCGCGCGTAGCCGAAGAAGCGCGGCAGGTCGGCGCTGTACGCGGGCTTGGCGTCGCGGTGCTTGAGGCGGCAGAAGATGCCGAGCACCTTCAGGTGGCGCTGCAGGCCCATCCATTCGAGCTGGCGCCAGAACTCGCCGAAGTCGGCGTCGACCGGCAGCCCGGCCTTGCGTGCCTGTTGCCAGTAGCGCACCGCCCAGTCGATCTCGCGCTCCTCGTCCCACGAGATGAAGGCATCGCGCAGCATCGATGCAACGTCATACGCGATGGGGCCGCACACCGCGTCCTGGAAGTCGAGGATGCCGGGGTTCGGTTCGCAGACCATCAGGTTGCGCGGCATGAAGTCGCGATGCACCGCCACAAGCGGCTGAGCGAGCGCGCTCGCGACGAGCCGGTCGCACGCCGCCTGCCATTGCGCCTGCTGCGCGGCGGTCCATGCGATGCCGCGCTCGCGGCCGACGCACCATTCGGGAAAGAGCGCCAGCTCGCGGCGCAGCAGTGCGTCGTCATACGGCGGCAGCGACGCCGGATCGACGCGCTGCTGCCACTGCACGAGGGCGGCGAATGCATCGCGCATCAGGCGGTCGATGCGCTGCGCGTCGCCGGCCGCGACGGCCTGCTGCAGCTCGGCGAGATACGGCCGGGTGCCGAGGTCGGCGAGCAGCAGGAAGCCCTGCGCCTCGTCGCGGGCGACAACCTGCGGCGCGTGCAGGCCGGCGCCGCGAATGAGCGCGGCGACGTGGACGAAGGGCCGCACGTCCTCCTGCGGCGGCGGCGCGTCCATCACGACGAAGCTGCGATCGGGCGCGTCGATCCGCAGGTAACGCCGAAAGCTCGCGTCGGCGCTCGCCGGCCTCAAGGTTGCCGCGTCGAGACAGTGCGTCGCGAGCAGCGGCGCGAGCCAGCGCTCGAACGCGGCGTGCCGCGCGGCGTCAGGCCAGACCACATCGGCAGCACCCGGATGCCTGTCCGCGATCGACACCGCGGGCGGCCCGGCGTCAGGCGGGAGCGAGGAAGTGCTCATGGATAATCGATTCTACAAATCGGCTGCACCGGGTCGAAGGCGTGCGCCGCCCCGCTGATCCGGTCCGGCGCACCCGCTCTGATCGGCCCCCGTTGCGTTCGCTGCCTTCCCTTCGCCCTGCCTGCTTCGTGCGTTCCTCGCATGCAGCGGCCTGGGCCGCGTGTGCGCTCGCGTTCGGCGTCGCGCCGCCGATCGCGCGGGCCGACGCGGCGCTCGACGACACGACCGGCATCGTGCTCGAGCTGACCGACGCGCTCGCCCCGCCGCCGATCGGCAAGCCCGCCGACGACCGCCCGGTGTTCGTGCGTGCCGACGAACTGCGCGGCCGGCCCGACCTCGAGGTCGAAGCCGTCGGCCACGCCGAACTGCGCCGCGCCGACGTGCGGGTGTACGCCGACAAGCTGCGCTACGACGCCGAGCGCGACACCGCGCGCGCCGAAGGCAACGTGCGCGTCTCGCACGAGGGCAACGTCTTCACCGGCCCCGAGGCGCAACTGCGGCTGTCGCGTTTCGAGGGCTTCATCGTCGCCCCGCGCTTCGAGATCGGCGCCACCGGCGCGACGGGCACCGCCGAACGCGTCGACATCCTCGACGCCGACCGCGCGGTGGCGACGATGGCGACCTACACGAGCTGCCC
>JBDHSE010000101.1:0-8731 GCA_039807955.1 Ideonella sp.
ATCTGGTTCGGCGTGCTGATCGTCTGCGTCGTCGAGATCGGCATGATCTCGCCGCCGGTCGGCATGAACGTCTTCGTGCTGCGCAGCGTGCTGCCCGACGTCCACACCAACACGATCTGGCGCGGCGTGATGCCGTTCGTCGCCGCCGACGTCGTGCGCATGGCGATCCTGATCGCGTTCCCGATCATCTCGGTCTGGCTGCCGCGCACGCTGGGGCTCTGAACGGGCATCACGGCTCGGCAAGCCCGCGCTCGGGAGGGTTGGGGGCAAAGGCGCCGAAGCGCCCGGATTCCAGCCTCCTCTCCCGCGCGCGGGACAGGGCCGGGGTGAGGGTGCCCTGCCGCACTGCCGTCTTCGCCGACACGCGCCGCCGACAGCACCGTTCCATGTGTCGCCGGACGCGCTCAGCGCGGTAGAGCAACTGACATCGCGCGACGCACTTTCCGGACATCGCCCGCACCCGCTCGCCCCTTCGATCAGCGGCTCGCGTGACAGTGCCGACCCCGGCCGCTCGCCATCGCGCGATCCGCGCCGCATAGACTCGGGCCAAGGCACAACGAGGAAGGAGCACGCCCGATGGCCACCCGCAAACGAGCCAGGGCCGCCGACGCGACACCGCAGCAGCCGGCCGCCGCCGGCACCGAGCAGGCCGTCAAGGCGATCCGCCACCCGGGCAAGCGCAAGAACATCCCGCCTGCCGGGCTCGAAGCGCAGGGCCGCGTCGAGCAGACGCCGCGCGTGCGGCACGAATACAACCCGCACCTGCCGCCGCTGCTGCGCTTCGCCGACGACCCCGCCGCCGCCGACCGGCTGCCGGCGCTGCTGCAGACGGCGCGCGAACGCGCGCTGTCGGAAGACGAGGCGCGCGTGCTCGCCGACGCGCTGCGCCGCCACGAGCCGTGGCTCGAATGGAGCGGCAAGCGCGAGCGGCCGTGGTTCGAGGTCGAGCCGCCTGCGCTGCACATCCACGAGCGCGTCAGCACCCAGGCGATGCTGTGCGCCCTCGCACGCGAGGACGTGAACCGCGATCTGTTCGCCGACCCGCAGCAGACCTACGCCGAGGCGGTGCAGTTCTACAAACACGGCGTCGATTGGGCGAACCGCATGATCCTCGGCGACAGCCTGGCCGTGATGGCCAGCCTAGCGCGGCGCGAAGACTTGGCGGGCAAGGTGCAGATGATCTACATCGACCCGCCCTACGGCATCAGCTTCAAGAGCAACTTCCAGCCGGCAATTGCCGTGGTGAAGTGATGGTCAGCCAGCGGGTTCGAGCGCTCTTGGGACATGCGTTTGCCCTGCCGCCTGTGCTTTCGAGAGGCCATCAATGAAGTTCTGGGTGGGCGTGACCGACAGAGGCTGGTTCAGCAATCTGTCGCGGCTGCCATTGGACGAGGTCAACTTCTGGCAACCGAACGGCGCAGTGACCTACGCCGGCTTGCAGCCAGGGTCGCTGTTCTTGTTCAAACTTAAGCGGCCGAAGAACCACATTGTCGGTGGCGGCTTCTTCGTCCGATCAGCAGCATTTCCAGCCTCACTCGTCTGGGAGACATTTGGGCGCAAGAACGGCGCCGACGATTTCGCCGCATTCATGTCGATGCTCAGACCACTGACGAGGCCCGATGCCGGAGTCGATCCGCCGATAGGCTGTACCGTGTTGTCGAGCCCATTCTTCTGGTCACCCGAGAAGTGGATCGCTGATCCGGCGGGCTGGAGTGGCAACATCGTGCGCGGTCGATATTACGATACCGATGCACCCGACGGCTCGCGGATTTGGTCGCAAGTGCGGGAGCGCATGCTTGATGTATCAACGGCCACCGAATCCGAGCTGCGATTCGGAGCCCCCCAACTGGTGAGCCCGCGATTGGGGCAGGGCGGGTTTCGCGTTGTTGTAACCGAAGCGTATGCAAGGAGATGCGCGATCACAGGCGAACGCACTCTACCCGTGCTGGACGCAGCTCATATCCTCCCGTATAGCGAGCACGGCCCACATGCTGTCAGCAACGGCCTGCTCCTGCGCACTGACTTTCACAAGCTCTTCGATATGGGGCTTGTGACCGTGACGCCGGATCTTCGCGTCGAGATTAGCAACCGAATTCGGGAAGAGTGGTTCAACGGCAAGGCCTACTACCGCCTGCACGGACAACGACTGGCAAGCATTCCGGCCGCGGCAGACGCGCGGCCATCCGCCGCATTCTTGGAATGGCACAACGAGAACCGATTTCGCGCCTGAGTTCATCCAGCGTGCTGCCGGAAACGCAGCCAGTGCTGACGTGCGAGACCGCGAACGCGAATCCAGTGGCAGCGGTGCTGAAGGCATTGAACGCCAGGCAGGCGGCGGCCTACCGCGCCGCGATCCCGGCCTCCGCTTGGCAGCCGTGGCAGGTGCGGTTCGACACCGACCCCGACTGGCCGGCGCCGCTCGCCGCGGCGCTGCAGGCTTATCGCGCCGCCTGGCGCGCGAAGATGGACGAGGTCGACGCCTGTATCGCCGCCAACGCCGAGGTCGAGGAACTGGTCGACCAGCCGCTGGTCGAGCCGGGTGTCGTCCGCGTCGCCGGGCCGTTCACGCTGGAGGGCGTGATCGCGCACGAGCAGGGGCCGGACGACGACGCCTCGCCGATCGCCGGCGCGCCCGGCGAACTCGAGACCTTCGACGCCGACGCCGGCGCGCTCGACGCGGTGAACGCCGAAGCGCACCTCGACAAGATCGTGCGGCTGATGAAGGCGTCGGGCGTGGACTTCGCCGGCAACGCCAACAAGCGCTTCGGCCGGCTCGAGCCGATCGCTTCGTCCGCGCTGCTGCATGCCGAAGGCGCGTGGGCGGACGACGCCGAGCGCCGCGTCGCGGTGTCGATCGGCCCCGAGGTAGGCAACGTCACCGCGTTCCAGGTCGAGGACGCGGTGCGCAGCGCCAACCGCATGGGCTACGACGAGGTGGTGTTCGCGGGCTTCGGCTTCGACGCCGCGGCGCAGGCGGCGATAGCCGAGGCGACGCACCCCAAGTTGCGGCTGCACATGGCGCTGATCCGGCCCGACGTGGCGATGGGCGAGCTGCTGAAGACGCAGCCCGGCAGCCAGCTCTTCACGGTGTTCTCGGCGCCGCGCGTCAAGCCGCCTGTAGCGTTGGCGGACGGCCAGTTCACGATCGAGGTCGAGGGCATGGACGTCTACGACCCGGTGGGCAACGCGATCCACCCCACCAGCCGCGAGCGCATCGCCGCCTGGTTCGTCGATACCGACTACGACGGCCGCACGTTCTGCATCTGCCAGGCCTTCTTTCCCGACCGCTCGAAGTGGGACAAGCTGGCGCGCGCGCTCGGCGATCGCGGCGTCGTCGACGCCGAGCGCTTCGACGCGCTCGCCGGCTGGCAGAGCCTGCCGTTCGCGCGGCCGGCGCGGCTGCCGGCGAATGCGCCGTGGCGCGGCGCGGTGAAAGTGATCGACCCGCGCGGCAACGAGGGGTTGCGGGTGGTGACGATGGCATCGGCATGAGCGGCGCCGGGCCCAAGATCGTCATCATCGCGGGGCCGAACGGCGCCGGCAAGACGACGTTTGCACAGGCGTTTCTGCCGCAGGAGGCGCAATGCCCGCGCTTCATCAACGCCGACCTCATCGCCGCCGGCCTCTCGCCCTTCGCGCCGGACGCCGCGGCGATCAAGGCAGGGCGACTGATGCTGCAGGAGATCGACGCCTGCGTCGCAAGGCGCGAGAGTTTCGCGTTCGAGACCACGCTGGCCGGAACAGCCTATCTGCGGCGCATCGAAGGCTGGCGCCGGCTGGGGTATCACGTCAGCCTGTTCTTCCTCAGCCTGCCGAGCGCCGAGATGGCTGTGGCGCGCGTGGCCGAGCGCGTGCGCCAGGGCGGGCACGACATTCCGGAGGCCGTGATCCGGCGGCGCTTCGCGGCCGGACGTGCAAACTTCGAGCGCCACTACCGCGCTGCGGTGGACGCCTGGGCGATCTACGACAACGCAGGCGACGAGCCGGAATTGATCGAATGGGGAGAAAGGCCATGACGCAAGACCAGCTTTCTCGAGCCAAGGACAAGGATCTGCCCGCATCCTTGATCGCGTTGCGGCGCGCTGCGCGCATGGCGCGCGAGCAGGCCGTGCGCACGGATACCGCGATCGTCGTGATCCGCAATCGCAGGCCGGTGCGTGTGACGGCCGAAGAACTGCGCCGGGCCGGCGTGCGATGACAGCCGCGCAAGCCGAAATCCCGATCCAGCCGGTCGACAAGCCGATCCTGTGCTCGCCGTACCAGGAGCCCGACCGGCACTGGCTCTACGACCGCAGCACCGGCATCCCGCGCAAGGAGCCCGGCCGGCGCAAGGCGAGCTACTGGTTTCGCCACGAGCGCACCGGCAGCGCGCAGCAGTCTCTCGCCGGCATGACGCAGGAGGAGAGCGACGACCTGCCGCTGGTGAATGCGCTGCGCGACGACGTGAAGCGCTGGCGCGACAGCGGCTGGCGCGGCGCGAGCGAGACGACGAAGACGCTGCTGCGCCACTGGTGGCGCGAGGACCGTTCGCGGCGCCTGTTCAGTTGGAGGCGGCGGAGACGGTGATCTACCTGCGCGAGATGCTGGCGCAGGGCCGTGTGCCGCAGTTCAAGCCGGCGTTGTCGCTCGCCGACCACGAGGCGCTGATGCAGGGCCGCAACCCGCGCCCGGCCGAGTGGGTGACGCAGGTGGCGCAGCACCCGAAGTTGATCGACCGGCCGCACGAGCAAGGGCGAGCCGCCTTGGTCCGGTATGCCTGCAAGATGGCCACCGGCAGCGGCAAGACGGTGGTGATGGCGCTCTTGCTCGCGTGGGCCTTCTGCAATCGCGGCACCAAGCCGGCCGATTCGCGCTATCCGCGCCGCGCGCTGGTGGTGTGCCCGAACCTGACGATCCGCGAAAGGCTGTCGGTGTTGAACCCGGCCGATCCGGGCAACTACTTCGAGTTGTTCGACCTGGTGCCTACGTCGCTGCGTCCGGAGCTGGCGAAGGGTCGCGTGCGGGTCAGCAACTGGCACCTGTTCAACCCCGAGGCCGAGGACATCCGCGTCGGTGGCGTCGCGGTCGGCCGGCTCGGGCCGGAGACGCCGGAGTCGTTCGCGCGCAGCCGGCTCGGCGAGCTGTGGGACGACGAGCCGATCCTGGTGCTCAACGACGAGGGCCACCATGCCTACCGCCCGGCGCCCGTCGCCGACGACGCGGCGATGAGCGCGGCCGAGAAGGCCGACCGCGAGGAAGCGACGGTGTGGGTCAGCGGCCTCGACAAGATCAACGCCGCCTGCGGCGTCGCGTTCTGTGTCGACCTGTCGGCGACGCCGTTCTACATCGGCGGCAGCGGCTATCCAGAGGGCTCGCCGCTGTCGTGGATCGTCAGCGATTTCGCTCTGGTTGACGCGATCGAGAGCGGCATCGCGAAGATCCCGCGCCTGCCGGCGGCCGACAACACCGGGCGGCCCGACCCGAAGTACTTCAAGCTGTGGGAACACGTGATCGACGGCCTGCGCCCCGGCGAGCGGCTGACCGGCGGCAAGCCCAAGCCCGAGGTCGTGTACCGCAAGGCGCAGGACGCGCTGCTGACGCTGGCCGGGCAGTGGAAGGGGCGGCTGGCGCAGATCGAAGCCGCTGCGCCGGGCAGCGACCGCACGCCGCCGGTGATGATCCTGGTGTGCGACAACACCGATGTCGCCAAGCACTTCCACCGCATGATCTCGGGCGAGGAGACGGTCGTCGTCGAAGCGGACGACGATGAAGACGACGACGAGGACGCTGCGCCGCGCCGCAAGCGCAAGCCCAAGGCGGTGAAGCGCTACGGCGGCGGGATGCAGGGCTTCCCCGAACTCGCCAACGGGCCGGGGCAGGAGCGCACGATCCGCATCGACTCCAACCTCCTGGCCGCAGCCGAGAGCGGCGACCCGAATGCGACGCGCAAGGAAGCCGCCGAGGAGCTGCGGCGCATCGTCGCCAGCGTCGGCAAGCCCGGCGCACCCGGTGCGCGGGTGCGCTGCGTGGTCAGCGTCAACATGCTCAGCGAAGGCTGGGACGCGAACAACGTGATGCACATCCTCGGGCTGCGCGCCTTCGGCAGCCAGTTGCTGTGCGAGCAGGTCGTCGGCCGCGGGCTGCGCCGCATGGACTACACGCCCGACCCGGCGACCGGGCTGCTGACCGAGGAGCACGTGGACATCTTCGGCGTGCCGTTCTCGCTGATCCCGTTCAAGGGCCGGCCGCCGGGCGAAACGCAGCAGCCCGAGGATCGACCCAAGAACGAGGTGCTGGCGATAACCGAACGCGCGGCGTTCGAGATGCGCTTCCCGGTGGTCGAGGGTTTCGTCGTCGATCTGAAACGCAACCTGGTGCGCTGCGACGTGGATCGAGTCGAGAAGCTGAGGCTCGACCCGTCGAGCGTGCCGACCGCCGCCTTCCTGCGCCCGCAGGTCGGCTACGCGGTCGGTTCACCCGGCACGCAGACCGGGTTCGGCTTCGAAGTCGTGACGCGCGACGAGTACTACCGCAACACGCACCTGCAGACGATCGTCTTCGGCATCGCACGCGAGGTCGTGCGGCAACTCGTCGAGTTCGCCGGGCCGCGCGCCGAACGCTTGCGCCGTGCCGGCCGCGCCGCGCTGTTTCCGCAGGTGCTGCGCATCGTGCAGGCCTACATCGACCGGCGGGTCGACTTCAACGGGCTCAACCCCTGCGAGCTGGGCTTGCAGTCCTATGCCGAACGCGTCGTCGGGCTGCTCGTCGCCGCGATCGAGCCCGACACCGAGCAGGGCGAGCCGGCGATGCTGCCGCGGCTGAACCGCTACCGGCCGATCGCGAGCACGGCGAGCGTGCACTTCAAGACCGTCAAGCCGGTGTTCGCGACGACCGCGAGCCACCTGAACTTCGTCGCCGCGGACACGAAGTCCTGGGAGCAGGCCGCGGCAGTGCAACTCGAGATGCTGGCGAAGTCTGGCGAGGTTATCTGCTACGCAGGCAACGACCATCTCGAACTGAACGTGCCCTACGAGTTCTACGGCCAGCCGCGGGTCTACGAGCCTGACTTCATCGTGCGGCTGCGCGACGGTCTGCAGGTGATGCTGGAAGTCAAGGGCCAGCCGCACTCCGAGACCGAAGCCAAGCACCAGGCTGCCAAACGCTGGGTTTTGGCAGTCAACCACTGGGGCCGGCTCGGTCGCTGGCACTTCGAGGTCTGCTGGGATTCGCAAGCCTTGGCGAAACAGTTGCGCGCACTGTCGACGCCGGGTTCGGCGCAGTCGGGGACGCGCCGGATCACCGCGTGACAGTCCTGCGTGCGGCGCATGCGGCGCGACGGCTCGACGCGTGTTCGTGACCGGCGCGTGCCGCCGCTCGCGCCGACTCGATAGACTCGGCTCGAGTCGAACCGAATCGGAGTGCCGATGATGAACCAACGCAAGGCCGCCGCTTCCACGCCGACCGCGGCGCAGGCAAAGCGGCTCGTCGATCTGGGGGCGTGCATCGACTTCCTCGATCGCAGCGGGCAGTTGCTGCGCGTCCGGACCGAGGTCGATCCCAAGCTCGAGCTGGCCGGCGTCGCGCAGCGCCTCGAAGGCGGCAAGTGCGTGCTGTTCGAGCGCGTGCGCGGCTGCGATGTGCCGGTGCTCACCGGGCTGCTGTGGAACCGCGACATCGTCGCGTCGCTCTTCGGCCTGCCGACCGCCGAGGTGCCGTTCGCGATCGCGCGCGCGATCGCGACGTGGCAGAAGGATCGCGGCGCACTGCCGGGGCGCATGCGCAAGCGCGCGCCGGCCAACGAGGTGATCGAGGAGCAGGTCGATCTGTCGCGCCTGCCGGCGCCGGTGCATGCGTTGAAGGATGGCGGGCGCTATCTCGACTCGTCGCTCGTCATGGCGCGCAACCCGCTGACCGGCGCGACGAACGTCTCGATCCACCGTCTGATGCTCGCGCGCAAGGACCGCATCACGTTCCTGATCGACCCCGGCCGCCATCTCGGCGAGTTCGTCGCCGTCGCCGAGCAGCGCGGCGAGCCGCTTGCGGTGACGATCAGCAACGGCGTCGGCCTCGCGCCGTGGATCGTCTCGGCGCTGCCGCGACTCGGCGACGGCAAGAACGAGGTCGCGCACCACCTGATCGGCCGCGGCATCGACTACGTGCAGGCGCAGACGGTCGACGTGCCGGCCTACGCCGACGCGCAGTTCGTGATCGAGGCCGAGATCCTGCCCGGCGTACGAGAGAGCGAGGCGCCGTTCGGCGAAGTCACCGGCTACTACGGTGAGCGCGCCAAGCGCTGGGTGATGCGCGTGCTCGCCGTCACGCGCCGCGCGCAGCCGGTGCTGCACACGGTGATCTCGGGCCAGGAGGTGTGGAACGCGGTCGGCTTCACCGCCGAGGCGGCGATCTTCCACGCCGTCAAGCGCGAGATCCCCGAACTCGTCGCCGTCTACCTGCCGCACGGCGGCTGCGGCTTCTACGAGGCGGTGGTCCAGGTGAGGAACACGCGCAAGGGCATCGGCCAGGACGCGATCCGGGCGGCGTTTCGCGCCTTCAAGCCGCTGCAGCGCGTGATCGCGGTCGACACCGATGTCGACCTGCGCGACGCGGTCGACGTCGACTGGGCGCTGACGACACGCTTCGATCCCGACCGCGACCTCGTCCTGCTGCCGAACGAAGACGGCCACATCCTGAACCCGATCGTGACGATGAACGACGACGGCAAGGGCGGCACGATCACGAAGATCGGCATGGA
>JBDHSE010000102.1:0-8679 GCA_039807955.1 Ideonella sp.
AGCGGCAGCGCGATCGCGAGCGCGACGATCTTGGGCAGCACGAGCAGCTCGATCGGGTCGATGCCGAGCGTGCGCATCGCATCGACCTCCTCGGTGACGAGCATGGTGCCGATCTGCGCTGCGTACGCCGACCCCGAGCGGCCGGCGATGATGATCGCCGAGATCAGCGGCGCGAACTCGCGCAGCATCGAATAGCCGACCAGCTCGACGACGAAGATGTTCGCGCCGTAGTGCCGCAGCTGATCCGCCCCCTGGTAGGCGACGACGATGCCGAGCAGGAACGAGGTGAGGCCGATGATCGGCAATGCATCGAAGCCGCCGATCTGCACGTTGCGAAGCGTCGTGCGCCAGCGAAACCGGCGCGGATGCGCGAGCAGGCGCAGCGCGGCGAGCGCGATCTCGCCGACGAAGCGCAGCATGCCGAGACCTTGCGCCCAGGCCGCCGCGGCGCGCCGGCCGGCGCGTGCGAGCGGCGAGCGCCGCGCGGGCTGCACCACCTCGACCTGCGGGTGGGCGGCGACGAGCGCCATCAGCTTGTCGAGTTGCTCGGGCCAGCCGCGGCGCACCGCCTGCGCCTGGTTGCGGTTCAGCCAGTGCTGCAAGACCCAGACCCCGGCGGTGTCTATCGCTTCGAGCGCGCTGCCATCGAGCACGACATCGCCGCCTGCGCACGGCTGGTCGTCGAGCGATTGGGCGAGGTCGCCGAGCCCGCGCACCGTCCAGCTCCCGGCGAGCTTCCACTCGCGATCGGCGGTTCGGGTGATGGCGGCGGGCTGCACGGGCGTGGTCGGGGAGGGCAAGCTGCACTGTAGCGGCGCGGGTTGCGATTTCCCGGCTGCACGGCGGTGATTGCCAACCCGACTGGTCAGCTTGCGGCCGGCTTCGGCGCGCCAGCAGATCGAGCCTGCGGCCAGCGGAACAAAAGCCGACGAAAAAAGTCGGAATAGGGTATGATCGACCAAAACAGTCGGGTAAATGCCACCACAGAGCTATCGGCGTTTACCGGCACGCGGCGCCTCGCCGCACTCTGCGTCCGGATGTCGGCGTAACCAAGGAGCCTTCCATGCGTTTGACCACCAAAGGGCGTTTCGCCGTCACGGCGATGATCGATCTGGCGCTGCGCGAGAACACCGGCCCGGTGGCGCTGGCCGCGATCAGCGCGCGCCAGCAGATCTCGCTGTCCTACCTCGAACAGTTGTTCGGCAAGCTGCGCCGGCACGAACTCGTCGCCAGCACGCGCGGGCCGGGCGGCGGCTATTCGCTCGCCCGCAAGGCGGCCGACATCACGGTTGCCGACATCATCGTCGCCGTCGACGAGCCGATGGATGCGACGAGTTGCCACGGCCGCGAGAACTGCATGGGCGAGGACACCGGCCGCTGCATGACACACGACCTGTGGACGAGCCTGAACACGAAGATGATCGAATACCTCGACTCGATCTCGCTGCGCAAGCTCGTCGACGAGCAGCTCGCCAAGGGCGTGTCGGTGCAGGAGCAGCCGATCAAGCGCGCGATCTCGTCGCAGCCGGTCGTCAAGCCGATCAAGGTCACGGCGCCGAACTCGGTCTTCGCGCTCGGCACCGCGATGGCGAAGTAGGCAATCGGCGCGGAGGGCTTGCGCTGCGGCGTGAACGCCGTCCTGGTCGGCGGCGCAAGCCCGGTCTTCGGACGGCGCCGCACGCCGGGCGCCGACAAGTCGGACAATCGCCAAAGGCAATCGAATCGAAGGAGGCCAGCGCCCCCATGTCAGTCACCCTCACCCCAGCCGCGGCGCGCCACGTGTCGCGCTTCATCGCCAAACGCGGCGACGGCGCCGGCGTGCGCCTCGGCGTGAAGAACGCCGGCTGCTCAGGCATGGCCTACAAGCTCGAGTACGCCGACGAGAAGACGCCCGACGACATCGTCTTCGAGGAGCACGGCGTCAAGCTCTTCGTCGACGCCAAGAGCCTGCCGTTCCTCGACGGCACCGAGCTCGACTTCGTGCGCGACGGACTGAACGAGACCTTCAAGTTCAACAACCCGCAGGAGAAGGACCGCTGCGGTTGCGGCGAGTCGTTCCGCGTCTAGGCCGCCCGCCGGATTCACCGATCCGGCCTTGACGCAGCCGCAAGCCGGCAAGTGCGGATTCGCGGCCCGTGCACCGCGCCGCGCTCTGCGATGATTCGCCCGCCATGTCAGGCTGGAGGCACATGACGGGAACGATGATCGCCGCTGCGACGCTGGCTTCGACCGCGGCGTTCGCGCAGCCGGCGCCGAATGCGGCGGCGGTCGCCGCCGCCAATGCCGGCGGCGCGCTGGGTCTGTACGACGCGAAGGCGTTCACGCTCGACGTCAAGGGCGAAGGCGAGGCGCCGGCGTCGCGCCAGGCGGCCTGGTACTTCCGCGACGAGACGATCGCGGTGCCGCGCCCCGGGCTGCCGCTCTCGGGCTACGAGCGCGGCGTGCGCGCCTTCGACGACGTGGCGCACTGGGCGGCAGGGCGCAGCGCCGATCGCACGCTCGACTATCCGCCGCTCGTCTGGGTTGCCGCGCCGCAGCGGGTGCGCAATGCGCGCCTGAGCCCGGACGGCAAGCAGTTGCTGACCGCGGGCGGCGCGCTGCCGTTTCGGTTCGTCGAGAAAATCAAGCTCAACCGCTCGTACGCCAATGCGTCGTCGACCGCATTCTTCGCGCCGCACGCGTTGACGCTGCGCGGCACGCTGACGCCGCAGGGCTTCGTCGCGCGCACGATCTGGCCGCAGGATTTCGCCTTCGGCCCGGACGCGCCGCCCGGTCGCGCGATGCCCGCCGGCGACGCAGCCGCAGCGATGCGCACGCTGATGCGCGAGCTGCCACAGGGGGGCGCCCGCAGCCCGTACGACGCGACGACGATCTGGCATCGGCCAGGATCGGGTAGCGCTTGGGCCGGCAAGCCCGTCCTCGGGCTGATGGTCAACGGCGCGCAGGGCGACGACGACGAGGCCCACGGTGGCCACTTCGCGATCGTCACCGGCCGCGTCCAGGAAGACGGCGCGATCGGCGACTGGCTCGTCAACAACTTCTACTCGCTCGATGTCGAAAGCGAGAAGGGCATCATCGCCGCGCCGGTGCCGCTCGACAACTACCTCGGCGACCTGAACGCCGGCCAGGCCTGGTACCGGCCGACGACGATGCTTGTCGCGTTGCTCGACGACGATCGCGCCGCCGTCCTCGTGCAGGCGGCGCTGAACCGTGTCTACCAGCAGTTCTATCGCCACCAGCTCGTCTACTACCACCCGAACCAGAACTGCGCGTCGATCAGCGTCGATACGCTGCGCGCGCTCGGCTGGGCCGTTCCCGAGCGCGGGCCGAGCAGCCGCGCGCTGGCCTGGCTCGGGTTTCCGTTCATCGCGATCAAGGACCGCTCGATCGGCAAGGCCAAGCTCGCATTCGACTACCTGCGCACCGACCAGACCCGCCTGCTGCCGGCCGCCGCGCTCGAAGAGTCCTACGCGAGCCTGCTCGCGCTCGCCACGGGTGCGCGGCAGCCCGAAGGCGAGCTGGCTTCGATGCTCGCACAGGACGTGTCGGCGCTCGCCTTCCTGCGCTTTCCGCAGTTCCCGTCGAGCCGCGCCTTCGGCGGCGCGCCGGCCGCGACGGTCTGGGAGTACCGCAGCCTCGTGCCGAACGACCCGGCGCTGATGCAGATCGTCCCGGTGCCGCCGCGGCCGTTCCCCGCCGCGCTGCACGACCCCGACCTGCTGCCGCCGCGCTGGACGCCGGCCGACTGGGCGACGCTCGTCTGGGCGCTCGTCACCGTCGTCGGCATCCCCTTGCTGCTGTGGCGCTGGTGGCGGCGGCGCGCGTCGCGCGGCCCGGGCGCGCTCGACCTCGGGACGGGTAAGTCGTGATCGTCCTCGGCATCGAGACCTCGTGCGACGAAACCGGCGTCGCACTCGTCGAGGCGCGCGGCGAGGGCGTGCCGGTGCTGCTCGCGCAGACGCTGCACAGCCAGATCGACCTGCACCAGGCCTACGGCGGCGTCGTCCCCGAGCTTGCGTCGCGCGACCACATCCGCCGCGTGCTGCCGCTGTCACGCGCGGTGCTTGCGCAGGCCGGCCTCGGGCTGGAGGCGATCGACGTCGTCGCCTACACGCGCGGGCCGGGGCTGGCCGGCGCGCTGCTCGTCGGCGCCGGCTTCGCCTGCGCGCTCGGCGCGGCACTCGACAAGCCGGTGCTCGGTGTTCATCACCTCGAGGGGCATCTGCTGTCGCCGTTCCTGTCGCGCGACCCGCCGGCGTTCGCGTTCGTCGCGCTGCTCGTCTCGGGCGGCCACACGCAGTTGATGCGGGTGGACGACGTCGGCCGCTACGAACTGCTCGGCGAATCGATCGACGACGCCGCCGGTGAGGCGTTCGACAAGTCGGCGAAGATGATGGGTCTGGCCTACCCGGGCGGGCCCCTGCTCGCGAAGCTCGCCGAAACGGGGCGCGCCGATGCCTTCAAACTGCCGCGCCCGCTGCTGCACAGCGCGAACCTCGACTTCTCGTTCGCCGGGCTGAAGACGGCGGTGATGACGCAGCTTCGCAAGTGCGGCGAGAACCCCGGCGAACAGGTCAGGGCCGACCTCGCCGCGGCGACGCAGGAAGCGATCGTCGATGTGCTCGTCCACAAGTCGATCGGCGCGCTGGAGGCGACAGGCCTCAATCGCCTCGTCGTCGCCGGCGGCGTCGGCGCCAACGCCAGGCTGCGCGAGCGCTTGAACGCACGCTGCGCCGAGCGCGGCGCGCGCGTCCACTACCCCGAGTTCGAGCTGTGCACCGACAACGGCGCGATGATCGCGCTCGCCGCTGCGATGCGGCTGCAGCGCGGCAGCGCCGAACTGCGCACCGACTACGGCTTCGACGTGCGGCCGCGCTGGCCGCTGGTCGATGTCGGCGGCGCGCTGCGCGTCACTGCACCGTGACGCTGGCCCTGCGGTTCGCGGCGCGCTTGGGCAGCGTCAAGGTCAGCACGCCGTTGACGAGGCTCGCCTGCGCGGCACCGGCCTCGAGTTCGGCCGGCAGCACGAAGCTGCGTGCGTAGCGCGGCGCGCGTCGCGCGGGGGAGTTGCCTTCGGCCTGCGGCGCGGCCTTGGTCGAGACATCGACGCGCCGGCCCTCGATCGAGATGTCGAATTGCTCGCGCGCGATGCCGGGCATCTCGAGCGTCGCGGTGTAGCCGGTCTCGACTTCGACGACATCGAGCGCGGGCCGGCGCACGCCGTCGGCCTGCGGCGCGACCGAGGCTGAATACGGCGGGACGGCGACGAAGACGCGAGGGCCGCGGCGCTGCACGGCGGACGAAACGGGAATGACGAACATGACCGGCTCCTACAATCGTGAGGTCGCGGCGCCCTGCAGCAACCCATGCGGTCGCAGTTGGAGCGCCGCAAGCCGTTTTCAAGGGGGCGCCGGTTCATGCGCACAGCCATCGAGCAGCTTCCAGGGTCGCGGATACGCGAAGTCGCCAACGCCGGCATCGGCCGCGCCGACGTACTTGCGTTCTGGTTCGGCGAAAGCGACGAGCCGACGCCGCAGTTCATCCGCGACGCGGCGGCCGCCTCGCTCGCGAACGGCGAGACTTTCTATTCGCACAACCTCGGCCTGCCCGAATTGCGCGCCGCGATTGCGGCGTACACGTCGCGCCTGCACCGTGCGGTCGGGCCAGACCGTGTTGCAGTCACGTCGTCCGGCGTCAGCGCGCTGATGATCGCGATGCAGGCGCTCGCCGGCGCAGGCGACGAGGTCGTCGTCGTCGAACCGGTCTGGCCGAACCTGCCGGCGCAGCCAGCGATCCTCGGCTCCGAGGTGCGGCCGTTCGGGTTGACGGTCGAGGCCGGCGTCTGGAAGCTCGACCTCGACGCACTGCTTGCAACCGTCACCGGCCGCACCCGCGTGCTGCTCGTCAACGCGCCGAACAACCCGACCGGCTGGACGCTTTCGCGACCCGAGCAGGAGGCGATCCTCGCCCACTGCCGGCGCACCGGCACCTGGATCGTCGCCGACGAGGTCTACGAGCGGATCTGGTTCGGGGCAGGGCAAGCCGCGCCGAGCTTCCTCGATATCGCCGACGCTGACGACCGACTCGTCGTCGCGCACAGCTTCTCGAAGAGCTTCCTGATGACCGGCTGGCGCCTCGGCTGGCTCGTCGTGCCGCCGATGCTGATCGATGCGATCGGCAAGCTGATCGAGTTCAACACCTCGTGCGCGCCGGTCTTCGTGCAGCGCGCCGGGCTCGCCGCGCTGGGGCAGGCCGACAGTTTCGTGCCGGAGCTCGTCGCGCGCTTGAAGCTCGGCCGCGACACGCTGTTGCCGCTGCTCGCGCAACTGCCGCGCATCGAGGTCGCGACGCCGCCCGGCGGCATGTACGCGTTCTTCCGGGTCGAAGGCGAGGACGATTCGCTCGCGCTCGCCAAGCGCCTCGTCGTCGAGCACGGCCTGGGCCTCGCGCCGGGCATCGCCTTCGGCGGCGCGGGCGAAGGCTGGCTGCGCTGGTGCTTCGCGTCGCGCGAGCCGGCGCGGCTGGTGCAGGGCGTCGATCGGCTGCGCAGCGCGCTGCCGCTATAATCGACCGGCTTTGCGCCCTGCGAACACGCGGGGGGCGGGCTCCAAGCACGGCGCGGGACCGTTTCTCCTGCGACCGCAAGTTCATGGCCAGCGCGGATCGCCGAGACGGCGAAACCCAGGCCGCACACAGGAAACACAGATGTCGAATGCCAGCCTGAACAAGGCCGAGATCGTCAAGGACAACGCGCGCAGCGCGAACGATACCGGCTCCCCCGAAGTGCAAGTGGCGATCCTCACCGCCCGCATCAACGAACTGATGCCGCACTTCAAGACCCACAGCAAGGACCATCACGGCCGCCGCGGCCTGTTGAAGATGGTCAACCGCCGCAAGCGACTGCTGGCGTACCTCAAGGATCGCAGCGCCGACCGCTACACGGCGCTGATCCAGAAACTCGGTCTTCGCAAGTAGGCGAAGGCAAAGCGAACGAGCCTGTCTGGATGCCCCAGCACAGGCTTTTCGCGTTGGTCGGAGAGGGGCCCACCGGGCAACTGCTGTGTCATTCCAACGCGCTTCGCACGCCGGCTGCGCGGCGAAGCACGCTGGAATGGCATTGTTGCCGCGGAGACTTCGGCTCCAGGCGACGGGCGCTGCCGTACCTTTCTAGCGCCCACTGAAATGGAGATAGCTCATGAGCATGTTCAACAAGATCACGAAGACCTTCCAATGGGGACAGCACAAGGTCGTGCTGGAGACCGGCGAGATCGCGCGCCAGGCGTCGGGCGCGGTGCTTGTCAATATCGAGGACACGGTCGTGCTCGCGACCGTCGTCGGCGCGAAGAACGCGAAGCCGGGGCAGGACTTCTTCCCGCTCACCGTCGACTACACCGAGAAGACCTATGCCGCCGGCAAGATCCCGGGCAGCTTCTTCAAGCGTGAGGGCCGGCCGAGCGAGCTCGAGATCCTGACCTGCCGCTTGATCGACCGCCCGCTGCGCCCGCTCTTCCCGGACGGCTTCTACAACGAGGTGCAGATCATCGTGCACGTGATGTCGCTCAACCCCGAGGTGTCGGCCGACATCCCGGCGATGATCGGCGCGAGCGCCGCGCTCGCGATCTCGGGCATCCCGTTCAACGGCCCGATCGGCGCCGCGCGCGTCGGCTACATCAACGGCGAGTACGTGCTCAACCCGGGCAAGACGCAGCTGCTGGACTCCAAGCTCGACCTCGTCGTCGCCGGCACCGAAGCCGCGGTGCTGATGGTCGAATCGGAAGCCGACCAGCTCTCCGAGGAAGTGATGCTCGGCGGCGTCGTCTTCGGCCACGAACAGGGCAAGGTTGCGATCGCGGCGATCAACGATCTGGTGCGCGACGCCGGCAAGCCGGCCTGGGACTGGCAGCCGCCGGCGAAGGACGAAGCCTTCATCGCCAAGGTCAACGCGCTCGCCGAGGAGAAGCTCCGCGCGGCCTACCAGATCCGCTCCAAGCAGGCCCGCACCCAGGCCTGCCGCGCCGCGTACGCCGCGGCGAAGGACGCGCTGAAGGCCGAGGGCGCCGAGTTCGACGAGGTCAAGCTCGACAACCTGCTGTTCGAGCTCGAGGCGCGCATCGTGCGCGGCCAGATCCTGTCGGGCGAGCCGCGCATCGACGGCCGCGACACCCGCACCGTTCGCAACATCGAGATCCGCAACAGCGTGCTGCCGCGAGCGCACGGCTCGTCGCTCTTCACGCGCGGCGAGACGCAGGCGATGGTCGTCACGACGCTCGGCACGGCGCGCGACGCCCAGCGCATCGATGCGCTCGCCGGCGAGTTCACCGACCGCTTCATGCTCCACTACAACATGCCGCCGTTCGCGACCGGAGAGGCGGGGCGTTTCGGCAGCCCGAAACGGCGCGAGATCGGCCACGGGCGCCTGGCCAAGCGCGCGCTCGTCGCGGTGCTGCCGAGCGAGGCGGATTTTCCGTACACGCTGCGCGTCGTCTCCGAGATCACCGAGAGCAACGGCTCGTCGTCGATGGCCTCCGTCTGCGGCGGCTGCCTGTCGATGATGGACGCCGGCGTGCCGCTGAAGGCGCACGTCGCCGGCATCGCGATGGGCCTGATCAAGGACGGCAACCGCTTCGCGGTGCTGACCGACATCCTCGGCGACGAGGATCACCTCGGCGACATGGACTT
>JBDHSE010000103.1:0-8664 GCA_039807955.1 Ideonella sp.
GGCGGAGTGGACGGGACTCGAACCCGCGACCCCCGGCGTGACAGGCCGGTATTCTAACCAACTGAACTACCACTCCAATCGCCGGGCGGCGCGATCGGCGGCCCGAGACAGCCGGGAAATATAGCACAGCAGCGAGCGCCGGCCCGTGCGTGCGGAGCGGGCAAGGCGGCGCATCAGTCGCGGATGCAATCGACGTAGTAGCGCCGCTCGCCCTTGGCGTCGGCCTCCTCGACGAGGCCGTGGACGTCGGTGTCGAAGCCGGGGAACGCGGCGTTGAACTCGCGCGTGAACTTCAGGTAGTCGACGATCTTGCGGTTGAAGCGCTCGCCCGGGATCAAGAGCGGGATGCCCGGCGGATACGGCGTCAGCAGCGAGGTTGTGACGCGTCCCTCGAGGGCGTCGATCGGCACCCGCTCGGTCGTACGGTGGGCGATGTGCGCGTAGGCGTCGCTCGGCTTCATCGCGGGTTGCAGGTCCGACAGGTACATCTCGGTCGTCAGGCGTGCGATATCGCCGCGCGCATACGCCGCATGGATGCTCTGGCACAGGTCGGCGAGCCCGACGCGCTCGTAGCGCGGATGCGCGGCGCAGAACTCGGGCAGCACGCGCCAGGTCGGCGCGTTCTTGTCGAAATCGTCCTTGAACTGCTGCAGCGCCGTCAGCAGCGTGTTCCAGCGGCCCTTCGTGATGCCGATCGTGAACATGATGAAGAACGAGTAGAGCCCGGTCTTCTCGACGATCACGCCGTGCTCGGCGAGGAACTTGGTGACGATCGCCGCCGGGATACCCATCTTCGCGAACTTGCCGGAGACGTCGAGCCCGGGCGTGACGATCGTCGACTTGATCGGGTCGAGCATGTTGAAACCGTCGGCGAGCGGCCCGAAGCCGTGCCACTTGGCGTCGGCCTTGATCATCCAGTCATCCGAGCGGCCGATGCCGCTTTCGGCGAGGCGGCCCGGCCCCCAGACGGTGAACCACCAGTCCTTGCCGAACTCCTTCTCGACCTTGCGCATCGCGCGGCGAAAGTCCAGCGCCTCGCTGATGCTTTCCTCGACGAGCGCGGTGCCGCCCGGCGGCTCCATCATCGCCGCGGCAACGTCGCACGACGCGATGATCGCGTACTGCGGGCTCGTCGACGTGTGCATCAGGAAGGCCTCGTTGAAGAGGTGGCGGTCGAGCTTGGTGTGCTCGGCCTCCTGCACCAGCACCTGCGACGCCTGGCTGATGCCGGCGAGCAGCTTGTGCGTCGACTGCGTCGAGTAGACGACCGCGTGTTTGGGCCGCGCGCGCTTCTTGCCCATCGCGTGGAACGCGCCGTAGAAGCTGTGAAACGCCGCGTGCGGCAGCCAGGCCTCGTCGAAGTGCAGCGTGTCGATCCAGCCGTCGAGCATCGCCTTGATCGTCTGCGTGTTGTAGAGCACGCCGTCGTAGGTGCTTTGCGTCACGGTCAGGATGCGGGGCTTGACGGTCGCGGGATCGACGCCGGCAAGCAGCGGGTTGGCGGCGATCTTGCGGCGGATCGTCTCGGGTTCGAACTCGCTCTTCGGGATCGGCCCGATGATGCCCAGGTGGTTGCGCGTCGGCGTCAGGAACACCGGCACCGCGCCGGTCATGATGATCGCGTGCAGGATCGACTTGTGGCAGTTGCGGTCGACGACGACGACGTCGCCCGGCGCGACGGTGTGGTGCCAGACGATCTTGTTGCTCGTGCTCGTGCCGTTCGTGACGAAGAAGCAGTGGTCGGCGTTGAAGATGCGCGCCGCGTTGCGCTCGCTCGCCGCGACCGGGCCGGTGTGGTCGAGCAGCTGGCCGAGCTCCTCGACCGCGTTGCAGACGTCGGCGCGCAGCATGTTCTCGCCGAAGAACTGGTGGAACATGCGCCCGATCGGGCTCTTCAGGAACGCGACGCCGCCCGAATGCCCCGGGCAGTGCCACGAATACGAGCCGTCCTGCGCGTAGTCGACGAGCGCCTTGAAGAACGGCGGCGCGAGCGAATTCAGGTAGCTCTTCGCCTCGCGGATGATGTGCCGGGCGACGAACTCCGGCGTGTCCTCGAACATGTGGATGAAGCCGTGCAGTTCGCGCAGGATGTCGTTCGGGATGTGCTGCGAGGTGCGCGTCTCGCCGTAGAGGTAGATCGGGATGTCGGCGTTCTTGCGCCGGATCTCCTCGATGAACTTGCGCAGGTTCGCCACGGCCGGCGCTTCGTCGGGCCCGGCACCGAACTCCTCGTCGTCGATCGACAGGATGAAGGCGCTGGCGCGGCTTTGCTGCTGCGCGAACTGCGACAGGTCGCCGTAGCTCGTGTTGCCGATGACCTCGAAGCCCTCTTTCTGGATCGCTTCGGCGAGCGCGCGGATGCCCAGCCCCGACGTGTTCTCGGAGCGGAAGTCCTCGTCGATGATGACGATCGGAAAGCTGAAATACTGCATTCGAAGGCCCCTCGCGCCACGCCACCGTGGCAGGCGAAGCGCGAAGTGTAGGACGCTTCCGATGCGGCCGAAGCGCCGGCCGTGCGCGCGCCGAAGGCACGCGCCGACGCCGCGATTGGGCCTAAACTGAAAGCAAGGAAACGAGCCTGAACCGGCGCCTTGGCGCTGGTGCCCTGCCCCACTCGAACGTAGCAAGACCATGGCCTACAACGTCCTCGGCACCGAACTCGTGCCCTGCTCCTACGACCCGCTGACCGGGTTCTTCCGCGACGGCTGCTGCAATACGAACGAGGAGGATGTCGGCGCCCATGTCGTGTGCGTGCGCGTCACGGCGTCCTTCCTCGCCTTCTCGAGGCTGCGCGGCAACGACCTCTCCACGCCGCTGCCCGAGGCGCGCTTTCGCGGCCTGTCGCCGGGCGACCGCTGGTGCCTTTGCGCGTTGCGCTGGAAGGAGGCGTACGACGCCGGCGCGGCGCCCGATGTCGTCCTCGAAGCGACGCACGAACGCGCGCTCGACTACGTCAGCCTCGCGATGCTCAAGGCCCACGCGAAGGACCGCGTCGGCTAAACTCGCCAGCCCCGGAGGGATGGATGAGCGGTTTAAGTCGCACGCCTGGAAAGCGTGTGGGGGCTAAACACCCCCCGCGGGTTCGAATCCCGCTCCCTCCGCCACGAACCGGTTTCAAGCAGGCTCACGGCGTTCCAGAGCATCCGTAGATTCCAATAAAAACAACAAGTTAGGTACAACCACGTCTCAGACGATTCATTGACAGCCGAACCTGTTGGGGGCACATTTGGGGGCAAGTCGACAACATGCGCTGGGGGCAACTCATCAGCGCCCGGAACGATGCCCCTCACGGACCTCCAGTGCCGCAACGCCCGCTGCGCGAAGGGCAGCGCGCGAGAGCGTCTCTCCGACGGCGAAGGCATGTACCTGGAAGTCACGCCGACAGGCGCTCGCTACTGGCGCCTGAAGTATCGAATCGGCGGCAAGGAAAAGCGCCTGAGCCTGGGTGTGTACCCGCGCGTCAGCCTGATCCACGCGAGGCAAGGCCGCAAGATCGCGCGCGAGCTCATCGCCAAGGGAATCGACCCCTCTTTGAAGCGCCGGCTGGAGAAGGTCGCCGAACCTGTGGCGCCGGACCAGACCTTCGAGGCGGTGGCCCGCGCCTGGCATCAGCATTGGAAGGCTGCTCGTAGCGATCACCACGCCAACTACGTCATTCGCCGCCTGGAAGCCGACGTGTTTCCGGAAATCGGCTCACACCCCATCGAGACGATCACCGCTCCGATGCTGGTGCGGGTAGCCAACAAGATCGAGGCACGCGGCGCGCTCGACATCGCAAAGCGTTGCCTGCAAACCTGCGGCCAGATCTTTCGCTACGCTGTGGCGCACGGCTGGATGACTCGGAATCCGGCGGCGGACATCAAGCCAGCCGACGTGCTGAAGAGCCGGCGCCAGACCAACTATGCGCGCCTGGACGGACGCGAGTTACCCGAGTTGCTGCGTCGCATGGCCGTCTACGACGGCAGCCCCTACACCCGCTGTGCGCTGCAACTGATCGCGTTGACTTTCGTGCGCACATCGGAGTTGATCGAAGCGACGTGGGACGAATTCGACCTGGACGCAGCGCAATGGCGCATCCCCGCAGATCGCATGAAGATGCGCACGCCGCATATCGTTCCGCTGGCCAGGCAGGCCGTCGACGCACTTCGCTGCCTGCATGAGCTTCGAAACCTGTCGCCATATGTCTTCCCCGGCGAACGGGATCATGAGAGGGCGATGTCGAACAACACCATCCTCAAGGCCCTGGAGCGGATGGGCTACAAAGGGCGCATGACGGGTCACGGCTTTCGCGGCGTAGCCTCGACACTGCTGCATGAGGAAGGCTTCGACCACGCCATCATCGAACTTCAGCTGGCGCACCAGGACCGCAACCGCGTCAGTGCCTCGTACAACTGGGCGACCTACTTGCCTCAACGCAGGAAGATGATGCAGTGGTGGGCGAACCGCTTGGACGAATTGAGGGCCACCCCAGTTCGCGACAGCAGCGCGCCAACTGTTTTTTCGTAGTTGGCCGGCTCGGCGCCCAGATCCGGGCGGCCGCATGACCATGCTTCTCGGGTCAATCGGCTGATGAAGTAGGTGCCCTGCTCGACAACGTGATTGACCGCGCCGAATTGCCCGACGATCCTCGCGCAAGGGCAACTACGTCGACCTTTCGAATCGACGAATTTCAGTCCGAAATCATCGCGCGAATGCATCGACGCAGGGCATAGAGTTCAGGAATTCATTGGAGTGCCCGCTCATGCCGCATCCCATCGCCAGCTTCCGAATCGAGCAACCCGTCAGCGCCGCTGATCTGCTGCGTCTGCCTGCCGTCGTCAGGCAGACAGGGCTCAGCCGATCGACGATCTACCGGTTGATGGCGACGCGGCACTTTCCGTTGCCGGTCAAGTTGGCGAACCGGGCGGTCGGGTGGCGTCGGTCGGACGTGGAGCGATGGAGCGATTCCCTGCCGCAAGCGGCGCACTGATTCGCCGCCGTCGCTACGCCGCAGCGAGCTTCAGCGCGACGCCGACCGCAATCAGCGCCGCCGCCGGCAAGCCGCAGCGCCAGGTAGTGAACCGGTATCGCTCGTTGTGCCACAGCGCGCGGACGCAACGGCGAACGCCGTACACCACGCACAGGGCCAGCATCATCGACCCCACGACGCCGGTTTGCAGCGACGAACTGCTGCTGGCCATCATGTACGCGGCCTTCCGGCAGATCGATCCGACCATGGACACGGGCGCGGACTTTGCGGCCGAGTACAAGGCAGCAACGCAGATGCGGAAGGCATAGGCGCCGCCTCAGCGGCGCGGCCCCGTATCTGGCGGATTGATCTGCGACGCCGCGGGCTCGGGAGCCTGCCTCGCCTGCTCTGCAGTCGGCGTCGATGGCATCTCCCTCACGAATGCAGCGATGGACTTCGCGAGGTACCGATCCGTCGCCTCGCCAGACATCGCCAGTGCCAGGCCCAACTGCCGCCAAGCCTCCACGGCTTGCGCGCGCGTTGCGATAGCACGCCCGCCGCTTTTGGTACCGGGCCTTGTGGTCCGAAGCCGACCATCCTCGCGCGCCTTGACGCGCCACAACGGGTCGTAGTTCCGGCTTCGGCCGCGGGTGGCCTGCCGCGTCGCTTCGGCCTCGACGCCGTACCCGTGCAGCTTTTCGGCGAAGGTCTCGCGCCACCGGTGAAGATCGGCCTTGCGGGGTTTGAGGCGCTTGCCCTGCCTCGACTCTGCGCGCGCGCTGATGTGCACATGCGGATTGGCCTGGTGATCGTGCAGGACCATCACGTACTTGTGATCGGCCAACTCTGCCTGGGCGAACTCTCGCGCCGCGCGTTGCACGGTCAGCGGGTCCGTGCCGCGAGGCATCGACAGCATGATGTTGTAGGCCTCGCGCCGGTGACCGGGCTCGGCGTCATCAGGGATCAGTGAGCCGCCGAGGCGCCATTCATCGACCAGATCGCGCAAGCTGTCCTTGCCGCGCATAGTTTCGCCGCGTTGATCCTCGATCTCCAGCCGGCCGTTCTTGCTGATGTAGCGGAAGTGCGCGGCGATGGCCTTCATGCCGCGTCCGCCGCCGGTCACCTTGACCATCACCTGCGGCGCACGGCGCACCACCGTCGCCTCGATGCGCTTGCGGATGGCTGCTGCCCGAAGGCGTGCCGCGTCGCCGCTCAGCCTGGGTTGCGGCTTCGACCTGACGACCCGGTTGCCGGGGTAGAACAGGCGATCGCCCCAAGTGATCAGGATGCCGTCGATGTTGGGTGCTTGGGCCATGGGGAACTCCTTTCGTCAGGGGGCCGATCGAGCTATGGCCCGAGTGCTGCGGCTCCGTGGCTGGATGTCGGCCAAGACACGGGAGGCCAGTTCGAGGTGCCGACGAACGTCGCCAGCCAGCGTGTCCAACATCGCCCGATAGCGCCTGGCCGGTTCCACATTGGCCTGCCGCAGCAGTGCGGTCAGGCGATAGATGTCGCGGCTGAGGGTCGACAGTTCGGCGCAGGAACCGATCAAGGTGGCGATGTGCTCGGTCCGGCCGCTGCCGGCGGACAGCGCGGGCACGTTGGCGATCAGGCCGGCCAGGTAGGCGCCACGCGACAGGCCTGCGGCACGCGCACCCGCCGCGAGCTGGTGTGCCTCCTCGGCGGACATCCGAATCGACAGCTTGACGGCCGTCGCGCTCGATGGACGCTCCGTTGACTCAACCATGCGACTGGCCTCGCCCTCCGCTTCGAGCCCGAGATCGCGCGCCACCGCGCTGCGAACCAGCACCGACACGCTCACCCGCTCGGCCTGCGCACGCGCCACCAGCGCGGCCTTCAAGCCGCGCATATCGACCGTGACGAAGTCATGGGCAGTGGTATTCATGAGCCGACGAATGGAGGGGCGCGAAGCGCTTGTGAAACTGGCGGCAGGCCGCCTATCTCTGCACTCACCAATGCATTCAGTCTCGGCTCGAATCGAGGTCACAGGACCGATGATTTCGGGCCAAGAATCATCGCCAGGCTCACCCAGATCGAACAGAAATCAGCACACCTTCGCCAACCGGTGAAACGGAATCGGCCAGTCATCGCACACGCTGTCCACGCGAATCGCCACTGACTCGAACCGGCTTCGTTGCGCGCCGCACGACGATCGAACCGGCATCGAACCGGCTTCGATGATTTATCGGTCGAAGTCATCGCAAGCGGATGCTGCTTCGAGCACTACGCTGGGCTCGACTGCAGCAACGAGTCCCCATGAGCCTTCAAGCCCGTCGCCCCCCTGGTCATGCCAAGCGCAAGGCACTGACCTACGCGGCCGACATCGTCAGCCTGCGAAGTCAGGGGCACTCGTACTCGGCAATACGCGAAGCCCTGGAAGACGCCGGCGTCCTGGTCAGCATCAGCACGGTTCGCCGAGAAGTGCTGAAGGGCGCGTCGACCGCGGCGGCTCTCAGGCCAGCGGTCGAGGCCCCCGCTTCGCAGCTTCCATCGGCGACGCGCGGCAAGGCGACGAGCCCGCTGACGACGCCGCGTTCCGCGTCGAGCACCACACCGCTGCCCGGCAAGGCCGTCGCGGAGGAATTCATGCGCGGCCGTTCCACCAACACCCTGTTCTTGATGGAGTCCTCGAAATGAAGCTGGCGGTCATCAACTTCTCCGGCAACGTCGGCAAGTCCACGGTCGCAAGGCACCTGCTGGCGCCCAGACTGCCGGGCGCCCGCGTGATCGCCGTCGAGAGCATCAACGCCGACGAGGGGCAGGAGCAGTCGCTGCGAGGCTTTCAGTTCGGCGAGTTGCAGGAGTACTTGCAGGCGGTCGATGACGTGGTGGTCGACATCGGTGCCAGCAATGTCGAAGAACTGATGCGCCTGATGCACCGCTATCGCGAGAGCCATGAGGAGTTCGACTGCTTCATCGTGCCGACCGTGCCGCCTCCGAAGCAACAGCAGGACACCATCGCCACGCTGGCCGATCTGCATGCAGTCGGAGTCCAGCCGGATCGGATCCAGATCATCTTCAACATGGTGGACGATCGGGAGCCTCTCGAGCAAACCTTCCACATCCTGCTGTCATTCCTGGAACAGAAGCCCATCGCATTGGCGAACACCGACTGCCGGGTTGGCGTCAACGAGGTCTACGCACGCGTCGGCGGAATGGGCGCTGACCTGGCGGAGATCGCGCGCGACGAGACCGACTACAAGCGGCTCATCGCGCGGGCGGGTGACCGCCAGGAGAAGATGGCGCTGGGCCGGAGGTTGGCAACCCGTCGACTGGCTCGCGGCGTCGTGCCCGAGCTCGACGCGTGCTTCGCGGCCTTGAACCTCGGGCGATTCGTCTCCGACGACGCGGACGTTGCGGGAGTCGCCTCGTGAACGAGCCCGTAGGCGCGCGCGAAGCCCTGCTCATCGAGGCCATCGGCGAGATGGTCAACCTGATCGCCTCGGTGGATCGGTTGACGCCGGAGCTTCGAGAGGCACGATTAGAGATCGACCGGGCACGCGAGGGACTGCGATCGTCACTGACCGCATTCGAGACCCAGGTCCTGGCTCTGACCGAGAAGGCCAAGGTCGTCGCGGTGAAGCACATCCTGACTCGCACCGAGGAGGCGGCGCGACAATCCATCGACTTGCAGAGCCGGGCCATGGCTGATGCGGCGCGCGTGGCCTTCGGCGCAGACCTTGGCGCCACCCTGC
>JBDHSE010000104.1:0-8630 GCA_039807955.1 Ideonella sp.
AGCATCTGCTCGGTGACGGTGAAGTCGGCGATCACGCCGTCCTTCATCGGGCGGATCGCCTCGATGTTGCCGGGCACCTTGCCGAGCATCGCCTTCGCTTCGGCGCCGACCGCCTGGATCGTCTTCTTGCCGTGCGGCCCGCCCTCGTGGCGGATCGAGACGACCGACGGCTCGTCGAGCACGATGCCCTTGCCGCGCACGTAGATCAGCGTGTTGGCGGTGCCGAGGTCGATCGCGAGGTCAGTGGAGAAATAGCGGCGCAGGGAAGCGAACATGAATCGGAAGTCGGTGTGCGGATGGCGTTTCGACGCAGTCGGCGCGAAGGCTTCGAGCGCCGCCGGGCGCGCATCGCAGGGGCTCTTGACCCGCGTCGGCTACTGCCTGACCGGCGCCGGGGACGTGTCTGGCGCAGCCCGGATGCATGCCGGCGGCGCGCCTCGCGACGCGCTTTGCCGGCCTCGGCAGTGGGCTGTGGATAACCGTAGATAATACCTCAAGCCCCTGCACCGACGGCTGTTCCCGGTGCCCGGCGCGCCCATCGCCAGCCCCTCGCGAACCGACCTCCCATGCCGCTGAACCCCGAAGACGTGAGCCGCATCGCCGACCTGGCGCGGCTCGAACTCGACCCGCGGGAGGCGGCGGCGATGCTGTCGCAGCTCAACGGCTTCTTCGCGATCGTCGAGCGCATGAGCGCGGTCGATACGCGCGGCGTCGAGCCGCTTTACACGCCGCTGGCCGCCTACCAGCCGGTGCCGCTGCGGCTGCGCGACGACGTCGTCGCCGAGGGCGACAACCGCGAGGCGAACCAGCGCAGCGCGCCGGCGGTCGAGGACGGGCTCTTCCTCGTGCCGCAGGTGATCGAGTAGCGCCGCGATGACCGCCGCGCTGCACACCCTCGGCGTTGCCGAACTCGGCCGCCTGCTCGACGCCGGTGCGGTGACGAGCGCCGAGATCGCGTCACATCTGCTCGCACGCGTTGCGAAGCACGAACAACTCGGCGCCTTCCTGTGCGTCGACGAAGAGGGCGCGCTTGCCGCGGCGCGCGCCGCCGATGCACGCCGCGCGGCAGGCGAGCGCGGCCCGCTGCTGGGCGTGCCGCTCGCGCACAAGGACATCTTCGTGACCCGGACGCTGCCGACGACGGCGGCGTCGAAGATGCTCGCCGGCTACGCGAGCCCGTTCGACGCGACCGTCGTCGAGCGCCTCGGGTCCGGCGAACCGGGCGGCACGCCCGGGGCTGGCATGGTGACGCTCGGCAAGCTCAACTGCGACGAGTTCGCGATGGGCTCGACGAACGAGAACTCGGCCTTCGGCCGGGTGCACAACCCGTGGGACGCGGCGCGCGTTCCGGGCGGCTCGTCGGGCGGCTCGGCGGCGGCGGTTGCCGCGCGGCTGCTGCCGGCGGCGACCGGCACCGACACCGGCGGATCGATCCGCCAGCCGGCGAGCTTTTCCGGCGTCACCGGCATCAAGCCGACCTACGGCGTGTGCTCGCGCCACGGCATGATCGCCTTCGCGTCGAGCCTCGACCAGGCCGGGCCGTTTGCGCGCAGCGCCGAGGACTGCGCGCTGCTGCTGTCGGCGATGAGCGGGTTCGACGCGCGCGATTCGACGAGCGCCGAGCGCCCGCCGCAGGACTACCACGCCGCGCTGTCGAAGGCGCGCGACGGCGCGAGCGCGGCGCGGCCGCTCGCGGGGCTGCGCATCGGGCTGCCGGCCGAGTTCTTCCCGGCTGCGCTCGCCGCCGACGTGAACGGCGCGCTGCGCGCCGCGCTGCGCGAGTTCGAATCGCTCGGCGCAACGCTCGTCGACGTGAGCCTGCCGCGCACCGAGCTGTCGATCCCGGTCTACTACATCATCGCGCCGGCCGAGGCCAGTTCGAACCTGTCGCGCTTCGACGGCGTCAAGTTCGGCCACCGCGCCGCGCGCTACACCGACCTGCAGGACATGTACAGGAAGACGCGCGCCGAGGGTTTCGGGCCCGAGGTCAAGCGCCGCATCATGATCGGCACCTATGTGCTGTCGCACGGCTACTACGACGCCTACTACCTGCAGGCGCAGAAGCTGCGCCGCATGATCGCCGACGACTTCCAGGCGTGCTTCCGGCAGTGCGACGTGATCGCCGGCCCGGTCGCGCCGAGCGTTGCCTGGAAGGCCGGCACGCAAAGCGCCGACCCGGTCGCGGCGTATCTGGCCGACATCTTCACGCTGCCGGCGAGCCTCGCCGGCCTGCCCGGCATGAGCGTTCCCGCCGGCTTCGGCGAAGGCGGCATGCCCGTCGGCCTGCAGTTGATCGGCAACTACTTCGAAGAAGGCACGCTGCTGCACGCGGCGCATGCGTTCCAGCAGGCGACCGACTGGCATCGGCGCGCTCCGCCCGGATTCGACGCATGAACCCGAAGCCGCCGCTGATCCACGGCTACGAGGTCGTCATCGGCCTCGAGACGCATGCCCAGTTGTCGACGGCGAGCAAGGCGTTCAGCGGTTCGTCGACACGCTTCGGCGCGGCGCCGAATACGCAGGCGTCGGCCGTCGATCTGGCGCTGCCGGGAACGCTGCCGGTGCTGAACCGCGGCGCCGTCGAGCGCGCGATCCGCTTCGGCCTCGCGGTCGGCGCGACGGTAGCAAAGCAGTCGATCTTCGCGCGCAAGAACTACTTCTATCCCGACCTGCCCAAGGGCTACCAGATCAGCCAGTACGAGACGCCCGTCGTGCAAGGCGGCGTCGTCGAGTTCTATGTCGGCGACGCGCTGCACAAGGTCAATCTGACGCGCGCCCACCTCGAGGAGGACGCCGGCAAGTCGCTGCACGAGGACTACGCCGGCCAGACCGGCATCGACTTGAACCGCGCCGGAACGCCGCTGCTCGAGATCGTGACCGAACCCGACATGCGATCGAGCGCCGAGGCCGTCGCCTATGCGCGCGCGCTGCACGCGCTCGTCGTCTGGCTCGACATCTGCGACGGCAATATGCAGGAGGGGTCGTTTCGCTGCGACGCCAATGTCTCGGTGCGCCGCCCCGGCGCGCCGTTCGGCACCCGGCGCGAGGTGAAGAACCTCAACAGCTTCAAGTTCCTGCAGCAGGCGATCGACTTCGAGGTGCAGTGGCAGATCGCGCTGATCGAGGACGGGCGCAGCGTGAAGCAGGCAACCGTGCTGTTCGACCCGGCGATCGGCGAGACGCGAACGATGCGCACGAAGGAAGACGCGCACGACTACCGCTACTTCCCCGATCCGGACCTGCCGCCGCTCGTCATCGCGCCGCAATGGATCGAGGAAGTGCGCGCCGCGATGCCCGAGCTGCCGCGCGCGATGGCCGAGCGCTTCGTCGCGAGCTACGGCCTGCCCGAATACGACGCGTCGCTGATGACGCAGAGCAAGGCGCTCGCCGCCTACTTCGAGGCCGTCGCCGCCGCCTGCGGCGAGCCCAAGCTCGCGGCGAACTGGCTGATGGGCGAGGTGTCGCGCCGGCTGAACCTCGAAGGCAAGACGATCGAAAGCTGCCCGGTCACCGCGGCGCTGCTTGCCGCGATGATCAAGCGCATCGCCGACGGCACGATCTCAAACGCCGGTGCGCGCCAGGTGTTCGACGCGCTGTGGGGCGGCGCCGCCGACGTCGACGCGGTGATCGAGTCCGCCGGGCTGAAACAGATGTCGGATGCCGGCGCGCTCGAGGCGATCATCGACGCCGTGATCGCGGCGAATCGGAAGTCGGTCGACGAATACCGCGGCGGCAAGGACAAGGCGTTCAACGCGCTCGTCGGCCAGGTCATGAAGGCGAGCAAGGGCAAGGCCAATCCAGCGCAGGCGAGCGCGCTGCTGAAGGCGCGGCTGGGCTGACCCTTCGGCGCGCGAGCGGCGCGCCTGTGCCCTCACGCCGGCTTCATGCAGGCGCCGGCCGCCGGTGCCAGAATCTCCCCCCTCGCAATCCAACGCCCTCGCGGCGGCCCTGCCATGAGAATCTCGACGGCCTCGTTGTGCGCCGTGTTGATCGGCGCCTGCATGCAATCGCTGCCCGGAGTCGTCGCGGCTCAGGCGCCCGCCGCGCAGCCGCAGGCGAACGCGTCGCAACTGCCGGCCGACCCCTGGCCGCGCCAGGTCAATCTCAGCAACGCGACGGTCTTGATGTACCAGCCGCAGGTGAGCCACTGGGTCGGCAACCGCATCGAGTTTCGCGCCGCGCTTGCGATCCACCCGAAGGGCGCGAAGGGCGAGAGCTTCGGCGTGCTGTTCGCCAACGCGCGCACCCAGGTCGACAAGGTCGCGCGCACCGTCGTCTTCGAGGATATGCAGATCACGAAGAGCGACTTCCCGACCTTGCCCGACCGCGGCGCCGCCTACAGCGCGACGCTGCAGGAAGCCGTTGCGCGCGACGTGCGAACGATCTCGCTCGATCGCCTGAGCGCGTCGCTCGACCTCGATGCGGTCAAGCCGCCGACGGTGCAGGTGCAGAACACGCCGCCCAAGGTCGTCGTCAGCGACACGCCGGCGATCCTGGTGCCGATCGACGGCACGCCGGTGCTGAAGGCGGTGCCCGGCCACAGCCGCTTCCAGCGCGTCATCAACACCCACGCGCTGATCCTGCAGGGCGGAATCGGCGACAAGTACTACCTCCACGTCCTCGACGGCTGGATGACGGCCGACAACATCGCCGGGCCGTGGACGGTGGCCGGCGCGACGCCGGTCGGCATCGCCGATGCGGCGCAGGCGGTTGCGAAGACCGGCGTCGTCGACATGCTCGCCGGCCCGCCGAAGGCGAGCCCGAAGCCGACGCTCGCCAGCGGCGCGCCGGCCATCATCACGAGCCAGGTGCCGACCGAGCTGATCGTCTTTCGCGGCCAGCCCGACTTCGTGCCGATCAACGGCACCCAGCTGCTGTGGGCATCGAACACGACGAGCGACGTCTTCGTCGACACGACGAACAGCCAGTATTTCATCCTGCTGTCGGGCCGCTGGTTCACAGGGCCGGGGATGAACGGGCCGTGGACCTTCGTCGCCAACAACGCGCTGCCGGCCGATTTCGCGCGCATCCCGACCGGATCGCTCGCGTCGGCCGTGCTGCCGACGGTGGCCGGCACGCCGCAGGCGCAGGCGGCGGCGATCGCCAACACGATCCCGCAGACGGCGACCGTCAAGCGCGTGAACGGACCGAAGTTCACGCCGAACTTCGACGGCGCGCCGCAGTATTCGCAGATCGCCGGCACGTCGCTCGCGTACGTCGTGAATTCGAGCGTGCCGATCATCCAGGTCACGGGCACGTCGTACTACGCGGTGCAGTCCGGCATCTGGTTTTCCGCGCCGAGCCTGACCGGGCCGTGGACCGTCGCGACCTCGGTGCCGGACGTGATCTACACGATCCCGGCGTCGTCGCCGATCCATTATGTGACCTACGTCCACGTCTACAAGGCGACGCCCGAGGTCGTCTACGTCGGCTACACGCCGGGCTACCTCGGCACCGTCATCAGCCCGTACGGCACCGTCGTCTACGGCACCGGGTATGCGTACACGCCGTGGATCGGCTCGGTCTGGTATCCGCCGCCGTACACCTACGGCTACGCCGCGGCGCCGGTCTACAACCCGTACGTCGGCTATACCTTCGGCTTCGCGGTCGGCCTCGCGACGGCGGCCTGGATGTCGCCGTACTACTGGGGCGGCGCCTACTACCACCCGGGCTACTGGGGCGGCTACGGCTGCTGCGCGACGGCGAGCGCGAACGTCTACGGCCATTGGGGCGCGACGACGTACTCGGGAACGCGGTCGTGGTACGCCGGCGGCGGCGTCGCCGGCACGCGCGCCAGCGGCAGCTACACCAACGCACGCACCGGCACCAGCGGCAGCTACGCCGCCGGCCGCCAGTACAACGCCTGGACCGGCAACGCCTCGCGCGGCTACGACCGCACGATCAACGGCCCGGACGGCGGCTCGGGCAACGTCGCGCGCGGCGCCAACGTTAACACCTACACCGGCCAGCGCACCGCAGGCTCGAGCGGCTCGTACACCGGCGCCGGCGGCAGTTCGATCGACCACAGCGGCGCGACGACCGCCGGCCCGCAAGGCTTCGGCCACACCGGATCGACGACGACCTACAACGCCAAGACCGGCCAGACCCATACCTGGAACAACGGCCAGCCGGTGAACAACGATCACTTCGCCAGCAGCAACGGCAACGTCTACCGCAGCGACGGCAACGGCGGCTGGCAGCAGCACTCGGCGGGCGGCTGGGGCGCGGCGTCGGGCGACACCTCGTGGGCCGATCGCGACGCACAGGGCCGCGCCGCGGGCGACGAGCGCTTCAACAGCTTCGGCGGCGGCGATCGCTTCGGCGGGGGCGGATTCGGCGGTGGTGATCGCTTCGGCGGGGGCGGATTCGGCGGCGGGGAACGCTTCGGCGGCGGCCGCTTCGGTGGCGGCGGGTTCGGCGGCGGTTTTCGCGGCCGGCGCTGACGCGGCACGGCGGCGCCGGGCGCAGCGGCGCCGCGCGGCCTATTGCGGCGAAGAGGCGCGGGCCGGGGCCGGCGTGCGTGCGTTCGACGTCTGCGTCGTGCGGGCCGGCGGCACCGCCGGCAGCGACCCCATCGAGCCGGGCTGGGCGCCGGCCCACAGGCGCTTCAGGCGCTCGAGCTCGACGTCGTAGAGCTTGTTGATGCGCACCATCTCGGCCTGCTGGTTGGCGATCAGCGTGCGCTGCGCCTCGGCGGCGGCGTCGTTGGCGTCGAACGCCTGGCGCAGCTTGGCCGGCAGCTCGCGGCCGACGTAGAACTCGGCCTCGTCCTGCAGCGGCTTGCGCTCGGCGGCGAGCTGCTCGAGCCGCTTCTCGTAGTTGCGCAGCGCCTTGCGCACGTCGTCGAGCGCCGCCTCGCGCGCGCGCTCGTGCGTCGCCTCGTCGGGGAAGCGCGTCAGCAGGTTGCGGTCGCGGCGCACGGCGTCCTTTTGCGCGGCGCGTTCGAGCGCGGCGCGGCGTTCGGCGGCCTCCTGTTCGGCGCGCTCGTCGGCGGTCGGCGTCGGCGGCACGACGTGGCGCACCGAGCCGTCGGCGTTGAGCACCTTTTGTTCGCGGTCGTTGCAGGCCGCAATCGGCCTGTCCGACGTGAGCTTGTTGCCCTTGGCGTCGACGCAGGTGTAGATCTGCCCGGCCGCGGCCTGCGCGCAGCCCGCGGCGAACGCGCCGAGGCAGAGCACGATTCCAGCGGCGAAGGGGCGCACGAGCATTCAGACTCCGTAGCGTTGGCGGTAGGCGGCCACGCGCGCGTGATGCGCGGCGAGCGCCGGGTCGAGGTTGGACTGTAAGTAGCGCAGCAGGTCGGCAAGGGTCGCAATAGCGGCGACTTCCAGCCCCAGTTCGGTTTGCACGAACTGCACCGCAGACCACGGCGTGTCCTGCCCGTTCGCGTCGGTCGCGCGCTCCTGGCGATCGAGCGCGATGGCGACGGCGCACGGCGTCGCGCCGGCCGTGCGCAAGAGTGCGATCGACTCGCGCACCGAGGTGCCGGCCGAGATCACGTCGTCGATGATCAGCACCCGGCCCGCGACCGGCGCGCCGACGAGGGTGCCGCCCTCGCCGTGGTCCTTCGCCTCCTTGCGGTTGTAGGCGTACGGCACGTTGCGGCCGAGGCGCGCCAGCTCGATCGCGACCGCCGCGGCGAGCGTGATGCCCTTGTACGCCGGGCCGAAGATCATGTCGAACGCGATGCCCGAGGCGATCAGGCGGCGTGCATAGAATTGCGCCAGCCGCGAGAGCTTGGCGCCGTCGTCGAACAGCCCGGCGTTGAAGAAGTACGGCGACAGGCGTCCCGCCTTCGTCTTGAACTCGCCGAAGCGCAGCACGCCGGCGTCGAGCGAGAACTTCACGAACTCGAGTGCCAGCGCGTCGTCGTTGGGCCCGGTCGGTGCTGCGTTCATCGAAAGAACATCCTTGTTGCGACTCGTCACGCTGAACCTGAACGGCATCCGCTCGGCGGCGAGCAAGGGCTGGCTGCCCTGGGTCGAGTCGATCGGCGCGAATTGTATGGGCGTGCAGGAGATCAAGGCCCAGGCCGCAGACGTAAGCAATCGCTTCGACGTGATCGACGGCATGAAAGGTCACTTTCATTTCGCCGCGAAGAAGGGCTACTCGGGCGTCGGCCTCTATTCGCGCAAGAAGCCTTCGGCCGTCGTCACCGGCATCGGCAGCGCCGAGTTCGACGCCGAGGGGCGCTGGGTCGAGGCCCGCTTCGACACCGCGCGGCGCAAGCTTTCGATCATCAGCTGCTACTTCCCGAGCGGATCGAGCGGCCCCGAGCGGCAGGAGGCGAAGTTCCGTTTCCTCGCGCTGATGGCGCCGCACCTGCTGCGCCTGAAAGCGGAGCGCGAGTTCATCCTCGTCGGCGACGTCAACATCGCGCACAAGGAGATCGACCTGCGCAACTGGCGCGCCAACCAGAAGAACAGCGGCTTCCTGCCCGAGGAGCGCGCCTGGATGACGCACGCGCTCGACGGCCTCGGCCTCGTCGATGTGTTTCGCAAGCTCAACCCGCACCCCGACCAGTACACCTGGTGGAGCAACCGCGGCCAGGCCTGGGCGAACAACGTCGGCTGGCGGCTCGACTACCACCTCGCGACGCCCGGCGTCGCAAGCAAGGCCCGGCGCGAGCA
>JBDHSE010000105.1:0-8603 GCA_039807955.1 Ideonella sp.
GAGGCCGGCAACCGCGGCGCCTACGAGGCCGGCGGCAGGAGCATTGGCCTGAACATCGTGCTGCCGCACGAGCAGGTACCCAACCCCTACATCACGCCCGAGTTGTGCTTCCAGTTCCACTACTTCGGGCTGCGCAAGATGCACTTCCTGATGCGCAGCATCGGCCTCGTCTGCTTCCCGGGCGGCTTCGGCACGCTCGACGAGCTGTTCGAATCGATGACGCTGATGCAGACCGGCAAATGCCGGCGCAGCCCGATCCTGCTCTTCGGGCGCGAGTACTGGACGCGCCTGATCGACTTCGAACTGCTCGTCGAGACCGGCATGATCAGCCCGCACGACGTCGAACTGTTCCACTTCGTCGAGACCGCCGAAGAAGCCTGGGACGTGCTCGCCGCCGAGTACGGCTTCGACCTGCCGGCGACGCAGACCGGCGACTTCGCGCTCGATATCTGACGTGAAACCGCAGACCAAACAGCTCGATCGGCGTGGGTCCGTGTGGCATGGCCTCCTCACCCCGACCCTCTCCCCGAGAGGAGAGGGAGTTGACCGGCCCCCTCGGCCGCGCCCGGGGGACGGTGCTGGCCGGCTCCCTCTCCCGCGCGCGGGAGAGGGCGTTGTGCTGCTCCGTCTCCCCAGGGGAGTTGGCCTGCTCCCTCTCCCGCTTGCGGGAGAGGGCTGGGGTGAGGGGCCCTGCCGCGCAGTCGCCTTCGCAGACACGCACGATCGACAGCCCCGTTTCATGTGCCGTGGTATGCGCTTAGCGCGGTGGAGCAACTAACATGGCGCAGGCAAGCACCACCCCGAGCCCGGTCCCGCTCCCAACCGTGAGCCTGATCGGCGCGCCGACCGACATCGGCGCTGGATCGCGCGGCGCGAGCATGGGGCCCGAGGCGCTGCGCGTCGCCGGCATCGGTCGCGCGCTCGAGGCGCGCGGCGTGACAGTCGTCGATGCCGGCAACCTCGCCGGCCCGCTCAACCCCTGGCTGCCGCCGGTCGACGGCTACCGCCACCTGCCCGAAGTCGTCGCCTGGAACCGCGCGGTGCACGAAGCGGTGTACGCCGAACTGCAGGCGGGGCGGCTGCCGCTGCTGCTCGGCGGCGACCATTGCCTCGCGATCGGCTCGATCAGCGCCGTTGCGCGCCACTGCCGCGAAGCGCGCAAGAAGCTGCGCGTGCTCTGGCTCGACGCCCACGCCGACTTCAACACCCACCTGCTGACGCCCAGCGGCAACCTCCACGGCATGCCCGTCGCCTGCCTGTGCGGGAACGGCCCGCAGGAGCTGATCGGGATCGGCGGCACGGTGCCCGCGATCAACCCGCGATCGGTGCGCCAGATCGGGATCCGCAGCGTCGACGCCGGCGAGAAGCGCCTCGTCCACGAAGCCGGGCTCGAAGTCTTCGACATGCGCTTCATCGACGAGATGGGCATGCGCCATGCGATGGAGCTGGCGCTCGCGACGCTCGACGCCAACACCCACCTGCACGTCAGCTTCGACGTCGACTTCCTCGACCCCGACATCGCCCCCGGCGTCGCCACCACCGTCAAGGGCGGGCCGACCTACCGCGAGGCGCAGCTGTGCATGGAGATGATCGCCGACACCGGCCTTCTGGCCTCACTCGACGTGATGGAACTCAACCCCGCGTTCGACGACCACAACCGCACCGCCGACGTCGCCGTCGACCTGATCGAGAGCCTGTTCGGCAAGTCGACGTTGATGCGCAAGTAGGCAAAGCGCATCGCGCGCCGCCTACATCGCAGCGCGCTCGCGTGCGCAACACAAAGGCGTGCAGGCGGCGATCACCCCTCATTTAGGGGGTACAACCCGGCGCCGGATCGCCTAAGATCGGTTGCCCCCTGTCGCCAAGGAGGATTCGTCATGTTGCTCACACGTCTGGCTCTTGCTACCGCGCTCGCCCTGGGCGTTGTGTCCGCCCATGCGACCGATCCGACCGCCACGCTTGACCGAAGCTTCGTCGAGTACACCGGCAGCGGCCCGATCGGCAACAACAATCTCGAATCCAACGACTTCTACTGGATGTTCGAGAGCACCGGCATGTACGACGGCCAAGCCGTCAACTCCTGGTTCCTGATCTGGGAGCCGGTGCGGGCCCGCGTCGCCGGCAGCATCACCTTCGATGCGCCGATCCTCTACATGCTCGACGACCAGGCCGAAATGGCCGCGACGGCGGGCCTCGGCAAGCCGGGCGTCACCTACGACTACAGCCATCCGAACATGGGGCTTGATGTCGTCGACAAGACGACGACCAGCTTCGCGGGCGCGACACTGACGCTCGCCTGGAACGGCAGCGATCCGGGCGATCACGTACGGATCCTGACGGCCGTGCCCGAGCCGCAGACCTTCGCGTTGATGCTCGCCGGCTTGGGATTGATCGGCTGGTTCAGCCGCCGGCGCACGGCCGGATAAACGCGCGTCGGCGCGCCAGATGACGAAGGGCCGCAAGTCGCGGCCCTTTCGCTTTGTGCTGCGGGCCGAGGCCTCCAGGCTCAATGCGCCTCGGCCGTCTTCGCCGCTTCGACGGCGCCCGAGGTGTCGCCGCTGATGCCGTTGAAGAACAGGTTGAGCAGCACGGCGGCGATCGATGTCAGCAGGATGCCGCTTTCGAGCAGCGGGTGCAGTTCGTGCGACATCTGCTGCATCCAGCGCGGGGCGACGAGCGGGATCAGGCCGAAGCCGATCGCGAGCGCGACGATGTAGAGGTTGTGGCGGTTGCTCTTGTAGTCGACCGTCGACAGGATGCGAATGCCGGTCGCGGCGACCATGCCGAACATCACGAGGCCGGCGCCGCCGAGCACGAACTGCGGGATCGCCTCGACGAGCGCGCCCATCTTCGGCAGCAGGCCGAGGATGATCATGATGACGCCGCCGGCGACCGTCACGTAGCGGCTGCGCACGCCGGTGACGCCGACGAGGCCGACGTTCTGCGAGAAGCTCGTGTACGGGAAGGTGTTGAAGACGCCGCCGATCAGCGTTCCGAGGCCGTCGGTGCGCAGGCCGGCCGACAGTTCGCCCTGGCTGATCCTCTTGCCAGTCATGTCCGACAGCGCGAGGAACATGCCGGTCGACTCGATCATGACGACGATCATCACGAGGCTCATCGTCAGGATCATCACCGGGTCGAAGGTCGGCATGCCGAACGCGAGCGGCATGACGATGTCGACCCACGCCGCCTTGCCGACCTTGTCGAAGTTCATCTCGCCGACGGCGAACGCGAGCACGCAGCCGGCGATCATGCCGAGCAGCACCGCGATGTTGGCGACGAAGCCCTTCGCGTACTTGACGAGCAGCAGCACGACGACGAGCACGAAGGCCGAGATCGCCAGATGCTCGAGCGAGCCGTAGTTCGGGTTGTCGATCATCGGGATCGGGCCGAGCTTGATCGGCGCCGATGCGGCGGCGGCCGCCGCCTTCGCGCTGTCGACCATCGCGACGAGCTTGTCGACGTCGGTGCGCTGGGCGAGGAACGCCGGCCCGCCGACCGCCCAGCCGACGCCGACGCGCATCAGGCTGACGCCGATGATCGTGATGATGGTGCCGGTGACGACCGGCGGAAAGAACCGCAGCATGCGGCTGACGATCGGCGCAAGCAGCATCGCGACGATGCCCGAGCCGATGATCGCGCCGAACAGTGCGCGCGCGCCGTCCTCGCCCGGCACCGCGTTCGCGATCGCGACCATCGGCCCGACCGCAGCGAAGGTCACGCCCATCATCACCGGCAGCTTGATGCCGAAATAGCGCGTCATGCCGAGCGACTGGATCAGCGTCGCGATGCCGCAGGCGAACAGGTCGGCCGAGATCAGCATCGCGACGTGCTCGGGCGAGAGCTTCAACGCGCGGCCGACGATCAGCGGCACGGCGATCGCTCCGGCGTACATCACGAGCACGTGCTGCAGGCCGAGCGCCGACAGGCGCGGCAGCGGCAGCTTCTCGTCCACCGGTTGGACAGCAGCGGTTGCATTCATCTCGTCTCCTCGTGGGTGATCGTTATCCGGTTCCTTGGCCGAAGCAGTCGGGCGGCTTCTCGCATCCGGCGCCCGGCTACTTGACGGGCGCGCCTTCCTTGAACCAGCGGCCGACGAGGGCGCGCTCGGCGTCAGTGATCTGCGTCGCGTTGTTGAGCGGCATCGTCTTCAGGATCGCGACCTGCTGGTTGATCATCTGCGCGTGCTGCGCGACCGCATCGGCGTGCGTCAGGTTGACGTTCTTGCTCGCGAGCTGGTCGTTGTGGCAGACCACGCAGCGCGCATCGAGCACCTCGCGCAACTGGGCGTACGTCACCGGCGCCGACGCCGCGGCCTGCGGCTGCGGCGCCGGCATCAGCCAGACGGCAAGTCCGGCGATGAGCAGCGTGCCGACCGCGGCGTAACTCCACGGCACCGGCTTGCCCTGGACGAGCGCCTTGTGGCGGGCGACGAACGAATGGCGGATCAGCGCGCCGGCGACCATGATGACGACGAGCACGACCCAGTTGTTCGGCGCGCCGTACAGGAAGCCGTAGTGGTTGCTGAGCATCGCGATCAGCACCGGCAGCGTGAAGTAGGTGTTGTGCACGCTGCGCTGCTTGGCGCGCTGGCCGTGCACCGGATCGACCGCCTCGCCCGCCTTCAACTGCGCGATCACCTTGCGCTGCCCCGGAATGATCCAGAAGAACACGTTCGCGCTCATCGATGTGGCCATCATCGCGCCGACGAGCAGGAACGCGGCGCGTCCCGGAAACAGGTGGCAGGCCAGCCACGACGCGAAGACGACGAACACGGTCACGCCGATGCTGACGAGGCGATCCGCCCGATCGCCCTGGCCGAAGGCGCGGCAGATCGCGTCGTAGACGAACCAGAAGACGACCAGAAAACCGACCGCAGCCGCACCGGCCGCGAGCGGCGACCAGTCCATCAGGTTCTTGTCGATCAGGAAGCTGCTCGCCTGGTACAGGTACAGGACGGTGAACAGCGCGAAGCCGGTCAGCCAGGTCGAGTAGCTCTCCCAGTAGAACCAGTGCAGGTGCTCGGGGATCTTCTTCGGCGCGACGGCGTACTTCTGCGGGTGATAGAAGCCCCCGCCGTGGACGGCCCAGAGCTCGCCGCTGACGCCCTTGTCCTTGGAGAGCTGATCGGGCGGCGGCGTCAGGCTGTTGTCGAGAAAGACGAAGTAGAACGACGAGCCGATCCACGCGATCGCGACGATGACGTGCGCCCAGCGCAGCAGCAGATTGACCCAGTCGAGAACGTAAGCGTCCATGCTTCAGCCACGGATGGCCTCGCCCCGCGCAACGGCGAAGGGGTTGGCGATCCTTACCACGGCGGGCTCTGTAAGGCGTGGATGTCGCGACCCGTCAACTGACCGGGGCTCCGCGGCGACATGCGGTCACACTGTATACACTTCTCTGGCCTGCGGCATACAGTAGAAACCAGAACCTCGCGGGTTCCGGCGTCTCAACTGCCGCGATACGTCGAGTACGCCCAGGGGCTCGCGAGCAGCGGCACGTGATAGTGCGCGCCGGTGTCGGCCAGCCCGAAGTCGAGCGGCACGGCATCGAGGAACGGCGGTTCGGGCAGGCTCGCGCCGCGCGCGCGAAAGTACGCCGCGACGTCGAACACGAGCCGGTAGGCCCCGACGGCGAAGGCACCGCCTTCGAGCAGCGGCGCATCGGCGCGGCCGTCGGCGTTGAGCGTCACTTCCTTCACCAGCACCGCCGTGCCTGCCTTCAGCGCGAACAGCCGCACCCGCATGCCGGCGGCGGGGCAGCCGTTCATCGTGTCGAGCACATGAGTGGTGAGCTTGCCCATCGTCGTTCTCCGTCGCGGTGTGCGTCCGCGAACTCGCAAGAAGCGCGGACGGGGGTTGCAGAAGTCTGAAAAGTGTATACAGTTTCGCCTGCCACGCAAGCACAATTTGATGACGACTTCGACCCGACCTGCCGTCCGCAACCCGCCCCGCACGCCGCGCAGCGCGCACCGCGGGGCGGCGCCTGCGCGCGCCGCGGGCGACGTGGCGCGGCCGGACAGCACGCGCCTGATCGTCGACTCGATCACGACCGCGATCGTCGAGCGCCGGCTGATGCCCGGCACCAAGCTCGCCGAGCAGCGCATCGCCGACATCTTCGAGGTCTCTCGCACGCTCGTGCGTCAGGCGCTCAACCAGTTGAGCCGCGACCGCCTCGTCACGCTCGAGCCGGCGCGTGGCGCACGCGTCGCCGCGCCGAGCGTCGAGGAAGCGCGCCAGGTATTCGAGGTGCGCAACATGCTCGAGGCGGCGCTCGTGCGCAAGCTCTGCGGCCGGCTGACGGCGGCGCAACTCGCCGAGCTGCGCGCCCACCTGAAGGACGAGAAGGCCGCCCTCGTTCGCACCGACGTTCCCGGCCGCACCCGGCTCTTGGCCGACTTTCACGTCGTGCTCGCCCGCATGCTCGGCAACGAGGCGCTCGCCGGCCTGCTCGGCGACCTGCTGTCGCGCTGCTCGCTGATCGCCTTGATGTACCAGTCGGCGCACTCGGCCGAGCGCTCGTACGAGGAACACGTCGCGATCGTCGAAGCGCTGGCCCGCGGCGACGCGCGCGCCGCAGTGCGGCTGATGGAGGACCATCTGCACAACGTCGAGCGCAACTTGCAGCTCGACCCCCGCGTGCCCGATCTGCAGCAGGTGCTGCGCCCCGTCAACTGAAGCGGAACCCGAAACGATGATGACCGCCGACTACCCGCGCGACCTGACCGGCTACGGCCGCAACCCGCCGCACGCCCGCTGGCCGGGCGGCGCGCGCATTGCGTTGCAGTTCGTGCTGAACTATGAGGAAGGCGGCGAGAACTGCGTGCTGCACGGCGACGCGGCGTCCGAAGCCTTCCTCTCCGAGATCATCGGCGCGCAGGCCTACCCGGCGCGCCACCTGTCGATGGAGTCGATCTACGAGTACGGCTCGCGCGCCGGCGCCTGGCGCATCCTGCGCGAGTTCGAGCGGCGCGGCCTGCCGCTGACCGTCTTCGGCGTCGCGATGGCGCTCGAGCGCAACCCCGAACTGACGCAGGCGCTGGTTGCCGCCGGCCACGAGATCGCGAGCCATTCGTGGCGCTGGATCCACTACCAGCAGATGGACGAGGCGGCCGAGCGCGAACATATCGCGACCGCGACCCGCATCATCCGCGAGCTGACCGGCGGGCGCTGGCCGCTCGGCTGGTACACCGGGCGCGACAGCCCGAATACCAAGCGCCTCGTCGCCGACCACGGCGGCTACGAGTACGACAGCGACTACTACGGCGACGACCTGCCGCTGTGGATGCCGGTCGCGAAGACCGACGACACGACGCTGCAGCGCCTCGTCATTCCCTACACGCTCGACACCAACGACATGCGCTTCGCATCGGCGCAGGGCTTCAACAGCGGCGAGCAGTTCCTGCAGTACCTGACCGACGCGTTCGACGTCCTCTACGCCGAGGGCGACCCGGCGGGCCTGGACCGGCCGAAGATGCTGAGCATCGGCATGCACTGCCGGCTGCTCGGCCGGCCGGGGCGGTTTCGCGCGCTGCAGCGCTTTCTCGACCATGTGCAGCAGCACGACAAGATCTGGATCTGCCGCCGTATCGACATCGCCCGCCACTGGGTGGCGACGCACCCCGCGCCAGGCAGCGCGCAACAGGGCAAACCATGACGATCACGCTTGCCGAACTCAACGCCGCGCCGGCCGCGCAGGCGCTCGCCTGGCTCGACGGCCTGTACGAGCATTCGCCGTGGATTGCCGAGCGCGCGCTCGAAGCGCGCCCGTTCGCGAGCCTCGCGCAGTTCGAGCATGTGCTCATGTGCGTCGTTCGCGACGCCGGGCGCGACGCGCAGCTCGCCCTCGTTCGCGCCCACCCCGAACTGGCAGGCAAGGCGGCCGTCGCCGGCACGCTGACGGCCGAGTCGACGATCGAGCAATCGAAGGCCGGCCTTGGCGCGTGCAGCGCCGAGCAGTTCGAACGCCTCACCCAGCTCAACGGCGCCTACAACGCCAAGTTCGGCTTCCCGTTCATCCTCGCCGTGCGCGGGCCGCGCGGCACAGGCCTCACACGCGAGCAGATCATCGAGAACTTCGCGCGCCGGCTCGAAGGCCACCCCGACTTCGAGCTTGCCGAATGCCTGCGCAACATCCACCGCATCGCGCAGATCCGCATCAATGACAAGTTCGGCGTCGCGCCCGAGCTCGGCAACCAGGTCTGGGACTGGGCCGAGGAACTCGCCGCCGAGAGCGACGCCGGCTACAAGGAGCACGGCCAGCTCACCGTCACCTACCTGACGCCCGCCCACCAGGCCTGCGCGTTCAGGCTGCAGCGCTGGATGAAGGCCTGCGGCTTCGACGACGTCCACCTCGACGCCGTCGGCAATGTCGTTGGCGTGTACTGGGGAACCGAGGAAGCACTGGCGTTGGCAAAGCACATGCCCTCCCCTGGACAGGGGAGGGATGGGGAGGGGTCGGGCCACAGTTCGGCCGGCTCGCCGGTGAGCGGCCGCAGGCTGCTCACCGGTTCGCACTACGACACGGTGAGGAACGGCGGCCGCTACGACGGGCGGCTCGGCATCTTCGTGCCGATGGCCTGCGTGCGCGAGCTGCATCGCGCC
>JBDHSE010000106.1:0-8553 GCA_039807955.1 Ideonella sp.
GCCATCAGGTGCGCGATCTCGACCTGGTGCAGCAGTTGCCGGCTCGCCGCCATGTGCAGCACGCGGCCGAGGGCCGGCACGCGCGCGCTCAGGCCGAACAGGTCCGACACTGGCAGCGCGTAGACGGTCGAGTCCTCGAGCGCGACGGCGGTCGTCGGATACACGCGCTGGCACAGCGCGTCGTAGCCGAGCATCTCGCCGCGGCCGGCGAAGCCGAGCACCTGCTCGTAGCCGTCCTCGGCGGTATGCATGAACTTGAAGGTGCCGACGGCGATGAAGTAGACCGCCTGTGCCGACGTGCCTTCATGGAACAGCGCGACGCCGGTGCGAATCCGCCGCGTCGTGATCGGGGCGGACGCCTCGGGCACCGGCCCATCGACCCCCATCAGGCGGAACAACGCGGCCAATCCGTCGTGCGGCGCGCCGGTATCGCGACGCACGAACCAGGCGCCGTGCGTCCCGGTGGCTTGATCGATCTCCAGCTTGGCGATGCTCATGGGGTCCCCCGGTCAACGGTTCCGATCCGACGTCAGTTCATGGTGCGAGCTTGGCCCGCAACGCCTTGCCTGGCTATCGGGCAGTGGCGCGGCGACGATTCGGAAACTTCCTTTCGAGGTTCGGATTCATCTGACTGGGCCGTAGGAACAATCCGAAGCAGCCGGCCCGCGTTGCGGGCGTGGCCGCGCGCTACGATGCGGCGTGCCGCGCTCGCGTCGAGCCGCGGCTGGTCTTGGGGCTACCGGATGCGAGATTCGATGCCGACCGACGCCGCGCCAAAACACGACCGCTTCGATGCGCCGCTCGCGACGCTCGCGCGCGCGGCGCACGAGGCGATCGTCGTCATCGACGATGCGCAGCGCATCGTCATGCTCAACCCGGCGGCGACCGAGATGTTTCGCTGCCGCGCCGCCGACGTGCTCGGCGCGCCGCTTGCGCGCCTCATCCCGCAGCGCTTCCACGCCGCGCACGAGGAAGACGTGAGGCGCTTCGGCGCCTCGGGCGTCGCCGAGCGGACGATGGCCGAGCGCAGGACGGTGACCGGGCTGCGCGCCGATGGCGAGGAGTTCCCGGCCGCCGTCACGATCGCGCGCATCGACGGCCTCGGCCCGTTCGCCAACGGCCGCCACTTCGCCGCGCTGCTGTGCGACCTCTCGGTCGAGCAGGACCTGCGCTTCGAGATCGACGCGCTGCGGCGCAGTTTTCGCACCGTCGCCGAGATGGCACCCAACGCGATGTGGATCGCCGAGGCCGAGCGCATCGTCTACGTCAACCGCGCCTGCCTCGCCCTGTTCGGCGCGGCGTCGGCCGAGCAGTTGGTCGGGCGCACGATGTACGAACTGCTGCATCCCGATTCGCGCGGCGCGGTGCGCGCCGAGGTCGCACACGCGCTCGCCGCGGACGCCGCCGCGCCGCGCCTTTGCGAGCGTATCCAGCGGCTCGACGGCACGCCGTGCGACGTCGAGATCGCGCTCGCCGCGCTGCCCGACCATGGCCGCACGACGCTGCAGATGGTGATCAACGACATCACGCAGCGCCGCCGCGAGGCGCAGGAACAGGAACACGCGCGCGACACGCTGCGCCGGCTGTCGCAGCGCCTCGTCGAGGTGCGCGAGGACGAGCGCCGGCGCATCGCGCGCGAACTGCACGACGAACTCGGGCAGCGGCTGACGGCGCTGAAGATGGACCTCGCGAGCCTCGCGCCGGCGACGCGAAGCAGCAAGACGCGCGAGCGCATCGGCGCGATGCTCGAGATGCTCGACGAGACGGTGACCTCGGTGCGCCGCATCTCGGCCGACCTGCGCCCGCTGATGCTCGACGACCTGGGGCTCGACGCGGCGATCGAATGGCTCGCGCGCGATGCCGCGCGGCGCATGGGAATCGAGGTCAGCGTCGAGCTCGACGAGGCCGCCGCGCGCCTCGATGCGCGCAGCGCGATCGCGCTCTACCGCATGGTGCAGGAGGCGCTGACCAACGTCGCGCGCCATGCGCGCGCGACCGACGTGAGGATCGAGCTGAAGCAGAAAGGCGCCGAACTCGTCCTCACCGTACGCGACAACGGCGTCGGCTTTCCCGAGCGCGGCGCGATGCGGGACGACTCATTCGGCCTGCTCGGCATCGGCGAGCGCGCGCTGATGCTCGGCGGCCGGATGGAGACGGACAACCCGCCCGGCGGTGGCGGGCGGCTCACCGTCCATCTGCCGGCGGCGCTGGCGTCGCGGCCGCCGCTGCTGCTGGCGGCGCCGGCCGCAGTGCGGGAGCCTGCGCGATGACGCGCCGCGGCGCCGCGCTGCGCCTGCTGCTGGTCGACGACCACACCATCGTGCGCGAGGGCCTGAAGCGCATCCTCGACGCCGCGGGCGACGGCTTCGTGATCGTCGAGGCGAGTTCGGGTTTCCAGGCGCTCGAGGCATTGAGCCGCGCGAGCTTCTCGCTCGCGATCGTCGACCTCTCGATGCCCGGCATGAACGGGCTTGACCTGATCCGCCGCATCAAGGCCGAGCATCCGGACGTCGCCGTGCTCGTGCTGAGCATGCACGCCGAGGAGCAGTACGCGCTGCGCTCGTTCAAGGCCGGCGCCAACGGCTACGTGACGAAGGACAGCGCGTCCGAGGAACTGGTTCGCGCCGTGCGCAAGGTCGCCGCCGGCGGCGCCTACGTGACGGCGAGCCTTGCCGAGCGCGTCGTGCAGCAGTTGAACGGCGCGGTCGGCGTGCCGCGCCATGCGCAGCTGTCGGATCGCGAGCTCGAGGTGCTGCGCCGCATCGTCGGCGGCGAACGGCTGACCGACATCGCGCGCGCGCTGCATCTGTCGGTGAAGACGATCAGCACCCACAAGACGCGCATCCAGGACAAGCTCCAGCTCGGCAGCACTGCCGCCCTCGTGCGCTACGGTATCGAGCAGGGCCTGAACGACGACGGCGCGCTGCCGTCGCCGGCGCCGCCTACTTGACGAGCAGCACCGGCACGTCGGCGAGGTGCACGACGCGCTGCGCCGTCGAGCCGATGAAGAGGTTGCCGATCGCGCCCAGCCCGCGCGTGCCGAGCACGATCTGGTCGGCGCCGCAGTCGGCCGCGGCGGCGACGATCTCCGGCGCGGGCGAGCCCTCGGCGCGGCGCGTCGTGCCGATCGCAAGGCCGAGGCCGCGGGCGTGGTCGAGCGCCGCGGCGATCAGGTCGTCCTGCTCGCGCAGCTGGGCCTGTGCAATGTCGCTGCGCGTCGCCGCCGGCAGCGCGGCGAGCGGCGCCAGGCGTGAGCGCACGTTGATCAGCACGACGTTGATCGGCCCCGTGCGTTGCGCGAGCCGGGCCACCGCCTCGATGGCGCGGTTCGACGGCGCCGAGCCGTCGACGGCAATCAGGATCTTCATCATGCGTTCGTTTCCTTCAAGTTGGTCCGGCCGAAGTCATTGCTTGTCGGCCGCGGCGAGCGCGCGCATGACCTCGGCGTCGTCGAGCTGGTGGAAGTCGTCATAGTGCAAGCCGATCGCGCGAAACGGTTCGGGCTGCGCAAGGCACACCAGGTCGTCGACCTCGCGGCGCAGCGCGCGGCAGGTGTCGGCCGGCGCGACCGGCACGGCGAGGATCAGGCGCCTGGGCCCCATCCGCCGCAGCGCCTTCAGCGCGGCGCGCACCGTGGTGCCGGTCGCGATGCCGTCGTCGACGACGATCGCCGTCGCGCCGCCGACCGGCCGCGCCTCGCGCCCCTTCAGGTAGAGCGCGCGCCGGCGCGCGATCTCCTGCAGTTCGCGGTGCGTCTGCATCTCGATGTACTCCTGATCGATGCCGGGCATGCCGAGCATGGCCTCGTCGATCACGACCTCGGGGCGCTCGCCATCGACGACCGCCGCGACCGCGAGTTCGGGCTGCCACGGCGCGCCGATCTTGCGCACGAGCAGCAGGTCGAGCGAGGCGTCGAGCGCGCGCGCGACCTCGGCGCCGATCGGCACGCCGCCGCGCGGCAAAGCGAGGACGACGATCGGCGGCTCGAGCTTCATCTTCGCGAGCCGCGCGGCGAGCAGGCGCGCGGCCTGCTCGCGATCGGCGAAGCGCGCCGGTGCGTTCATGCAGCGCGCGGGAACGCGATGTGGTTCGCGAACCAGGCGCCCGCCAGGTTCGCCGCCGCGTCGAGCGTTGCGGGTTCGGCGAACAGATGCGACGCGCCGGGGACGACCTCGAGCCGCTTCGGGCCGCTCAACTGGCGAATCGCCTCGCGGCTGCGCGCGACGGCGCCGCTGTCGTCCCCGGCGACGATCAAGAGCGTCGGTGCGCTGACGCGCGCGAGCGCTGCCGCGCCGGCGTCGTCGGGGCGGCCGCCGCGCGAGACGACGGCGCAGACGCATCCGCCGCGCCCCGCCGCGGCACGCAGCGCCGCCGCCACGCCGGTGTCGGCACCGAACAGCCCGAGCGGCAGGCGCGCCGTCGCGACATGCTGCACCGCCCAGTCGAGCGCGTCGCCGACGTGGCGCGCCAGCAGATCGATGTCGAACGACTTCGGGTTCTGCACCGCCTTGTCCGCGCCCGGCAGGTCGAACAGCAGCGTCGCGAGGCCGTGGCGATGAAAGATCTCGGCGACGAAGGCGTTGCGCCGGGTCGGGCGGCCGTTGCCGTGGGCGAAGACGACGAGCCCCGAGGCCTCGGGCGGCAGTGCAAGCTCGCCCGCCGCCTCGAGCGCGCCGACGCGCACCTGTTCTCGATGCATCGCCGGATTCATTTCAGTTGTTCCAATGCGCTTCGCGCGTCCCACCACGCATGAAACCGTGCGGTGAGCGGTGTGTGCCGGTAAAGGCGGTAGCGCGGCAGGGAAGTCCACCCTCACCCCAACCCTCTCCCGCGCGCGGGAGAGGGAGCAGGCCAACTGCCGCGCGCGAGAGAGGGAGCAGGCCAACTCCCGCGCGCGGGAGAGGGAGCCCGCCAACCCGTGTGCGCGGGAGCGTGCGCAGCACAACTCCCTCTCCCCTCGGGGAGAGGGTTGGGGTGAGGGGGCGGTGCCACACGGACCGACGCCGCATGAGTGGTTCGACTTGTGGTGTCATTTCGGATCGCCCTGCGTCATGGCTTCATCGTGCGACAGGAAGTGCGCAGCACGTTGCGTTTCCTCAACGCTCGCCGCCGAAGGCAGATCGACCCGTGAGGAACGCGCGCCGGGATGCGTCAGGCTGCAGCGCGCCGGGTCTCGGCTGTCAGCCGCGCAGCCACTGCGCGACGCCGTACAGGACGAGCGCGCTGGCGCCGACGACGGCGAGCATCGTCCACAGCAGGCCGGCGCGCCGCGCGCTGCGGCGCAAGCGGCGCTGGTCCTGCGACCAGGTGCTGTGGACCGCACCGGAAAGGGTCGAAAGGGTGGTCGACGCGAACTCGCTCGGCGAGTCGTCCTTCGTTTCGTCGTCCCACTTGTAGCGCTGGCTGTTCATGTATCGAATTGTGTCGCAAGACGCGGCGCCGCGGCCAGCCCGCGATCCGGGGGGGTCGCCACCCGCCGGTCGGCCGCAAGCGGTCGCTTCGCACAACTTTACGCAGCGCGTATCGGGTCTTTACGCCGGCGCGCGATGATGCGTTCATGGCCGCTGTGGCCAGCCACTGAAGGAGCAAGCAATGACCGAATCGAGAAACCCGTCCGAGAACACCCCCGCGCGCCGCACGAGCGGGCTGAAGAAGGTCGCGATCGTGACCGTCGTCGCGCTCGCCGCCGGCGTCGGCGCCGTCGCCTGGGCCGACGGCCGGATGGGCGGCTGCGGCGGCCACGGCGGCCCGGGCATGATGGGCGGCGGCCCCGGCATGATGTGGGACGGCGGTCGGATGAGCAATCGCATGCTCGACGGCCTGGACGCGACCGACGCCCAGCGCACGCAGATCCGCCAGATCACGCAGGCCGCGGCGGCCGACATGAGGACGCAGTTCGAGGCCGGGCGCGCGCTGCGCCAGCAGGGCATGGCGATCTTCGGCGCGCCGAGCGTCGATCCGGCGGCCGTCGAATCGCTGCGCCAGCAGATGGTCGCGCACTACGACCAGATGAGCCAGAAGATGACGCAGACGATGGTCGCCATCGCCAACGTGCTGACGCCCGAGCAGCGCGCCAAATTCGCCGAGCGCATGAACAAGCGCGGCGCCGAGTGGCGCGACCGGATGCAGCGCCACCAGGGCGCGTCCGCGCCAAGGAGCTGAGCTTCGGCGAACGCGATCGGGCGGCTATGCTCGCCCGATCGCGTTTCGATCGAAGGCCTGCCCCGACCTCATGAACGCCCGACTGCTGCTGATCGACGACGACGCGCGGCTCACGTCGATGCTCGGCGACTACCTGCGCGGCGCCGGCTTCGAGGTCGACGCCGCGCCGACGCTTGGCGCCGGCCGGATGCGGATCGCGCAGCAGGCCTACGACGCGCTCGTGCTCGACCTGATGCTGCCCGACGGCGACGGCCTCGAGCTGTGCCGCGAACTGCGCGCGAACCCGGCGACGCGCCAGTTGCCGCTCCTGATGCTGACGGCGCGCGGCGAGCCGACCGACCGCATCGTCGGCCTCGAACTCGGCGCCGACGACTACCTGCCCAAGCCCTTCGAGCCGCGCGAACTGCAGGCGCGGATCAAGGCGCTGCTGCGGCGCGCCGCGCCGGAGCCGAACGCTTCGGAAGTGCTGCGCTTCGGTCGCCTCGAGATCGACCTCGGCGCGCGCTCGGCCAGCATCGACGGCCGCGGCTGCGAGCTGACCGGCCACCAGTTCGACCTCCTCGTCGTGCTCGCGCAAAGCCCGGGGCGCGTGCTGTCGCGCGACCAGATCATGGATGCGTTGAAGGGCCACCCGATGGACGCCTTCGACCGCTCGATCGACGTCCACATCTCGCGCATCCGCGCCGCGATCGAGGACGACCCCAAGTCCCCGCGCCGCGTCCTCACCGTGCGCGGCGCGGGCTACGTGTTCGCGCGCAAGCAAGACGGCGACGACCCGAAGTGACCCTGGATCCGGCAGTTGGACGGGCCCGAGCGGGACGTCATCAGGTGCGATGGCAAGGCGCAAACCGCAGCGATAGCGCTCGCTCTCGCGAGGATTTGCAACGCCGCCAGCGCGCCCGAGGGCGGCTCGATCGGGTGCGTAGCGCGGTCACCCGGAAGGTGAAGGCAGTCGCTGGGGCGAAGGGCAGCAGACATCGGCTTTCCCGACGAGAGCGAAGCGGTCAACTGCCGGGTCCAGGGTGACGCATGCGCACGCTGTACCTGCGCATCTACCTCACGGTCGTCGCCGTGCTGCTGTTGTTCGCGCTCGTCTCGGGGTTCCTCTTCAAGCGCAACATCGACAGCGCGCGCGCCGAAGGCCAGCTGCTGTGGGCCGAGCGGCTCGCCGAATGGGCCGAGTTCGCGCAGGTCCACCTGCCTCCTGCCAACGCCGATGAAGCGGCGCAGCGCGCCGCGCTGCAGGAGCTGTCCGAGCGCATGCACGTGCCGCTCGCGCTCGACGCCGCCGACGGCCGGCGCATCGCCGCGTCCGAACGCTTCGAGCGGCGCGCAACCGATGCGCAGGACGGCCGCCAGCCCGGCCCGCGCATCGCGTCGCTGCCGCTGGCCGACGGCCGCACACTGCGTGTGCTGCGCCCCGGCCAGCGCCACCGCATGGGGCCGCCCGGCGCGTTCGGTCCGCCCGGCACTTTCGGCCCGTCGTTCGCGCCGCCCGGCGCGTTCGGCTGGCTCGCGCTGCCGGGCGCCGGGCTGGTGCTCACGCTCGCGCTGCTGTTCGTCGCGATCTCGATCGGCGCCTACCCCGTCGTGCGCCGGCTGACGCGCCGCCTCGAGGCGCTGAAGCAGGGCGTCGAGGCGTTCGGCGCCGGCGCGCTCGACCGCCGCGTCGCCGAGGACGGCAACGACGAGGTCGCCGCCGTCGGCGCGAGCTTCAACCGCGCGGCGGCGCGCATCGAGGCGCTCGTGCGGTCGCACCGCTCGCTGCTCGCCAACGCGAGCCACGAACTGCGCTCGCCGCTGGCGCGCATGAAGATGGCGCTCGCGATGGTCGAGGACGCGCCGCCCGCGCAGCGCGACGCGCTGCGCCGCGAGATCGACACCAACATCGCCGAGCTCGACGCGCTCGTCGAGGAGGTGCTGCTCGCGAGTCGGCTCGACGCGGCGCAGGCGCTCGAGCCGCGCGAGCGCGTCGAACTGCTCGCCCTCGCGGTGGAAGAGGCCGCCCGCTTCGGCGCCGACGTCGACGGCACGGCCGTCACCGTCGGCGGCGACGAGCGCTTGCTGCGCCGCGCGCTGCGCAACCTGCTCGAGAACGCGCGCCGCTACGGCGGCGGCGCGATCGAGGTGCGCGTGCAGGCGCAGGGCGCGCGCGCCGCGCTGCGCGTCTGCGACCGCGGACCGGGCGTGCCCGAGGCGGCGCGCGAGCGCATCTTCGAGCCGTTTTATCGTCTGCCGGGCCACGCCGAACTTGCCGGCGGCGTCGGCCTCGGCCTGGCGCTCGTCAAGCAGATCGCCGAGCGCCACGGCGGCAGCGTGCGCTGCGACGCGCGCGAAGGCGGCGGAAGCTGTTTCGAGCTGTTGCTGCCGCTGGCCTGACGGCGTTCATGC
>JBDHSE010000107.1:0-8541 GCA_039807955.1 Ideonella sp.
CAGCGTGTCGTAGGGGCAGGCCTGGACGCACAGCCCGCAGCGAACGCAGGCGTCGAGGAAGTCGGCCTCGCGCAGCGCGCCGGGCGGGCGGATGCGGTCGGCGGGCAGCGCACGGCGCCGCTCGCCGGCGACCTGCGCCGCGAGCGCATACGTCACGCCGCCGAGCGCGAGTGCGCTCGTCAGTGCCTTGCGTCGCGAAATGCCGCGCCTGCCCATCGCTCCCCTGCCCTGCTGCGAACGCCGCGTGCCATGACGATGCGCGACAAAAGCGCATCGCGGCACGGCGACCTGCTGCGGTCGAGCTTACTCTGGCGCCGCAAACCCGGGCTTGCGCAAGGGCAGGATCAGGCTCTTCGGCCGTCGCCGCGGTGCGCGGCGAGCGCGGCGGCGATGTCGCCCTGCAGCGTCTGCGCGAGGCGGCGGCGGTCGGCCTTGCGCACCGCGCGCGCCGGCAGGAAGCTCACCTGCACACCTAGATGCCGCGCGCAGGCGATGCGCCAGACGCTTTGCGCGAGCGTCGTTTCGCCGACGAAGCGCACCGCGGGGCTTGGCGCATGGTCGGCGTCGAAATAGCGCAGTGCGACCGGCTGCACCGGCGTCTCGGTCGCGATCGCGGCCTGCAGCAGGTTGGCATGAAACGGCAGCAGCTCGACGCCGTCGGCCGTCGTGCCTTCGGGGAAGACGGCGACCGTGTCGCCCGCCTGCAGCGCCTCGGCCATCTGGTGCACGACGCGCAGCGCATCGCGCGGCCGCTCGCGCGTCAGGTACAGCGTGTCGGACGCATCGGCGAGCCGGCCGAACAGCGGCCAGCGCCTGACCTCGACCTTCGAGACGAAGCGCCCCGCCTCGACCGCGCTGATCGCCGGGATGTCGAGCCACGACACATGGTTGGCGACGACGAGCTTCGCGCCCGGCCGCGGCAGGCCGTGGACGACGAGCCGCACGCCCATCGCGCGCAACAACCCCGCCGACCAGTGCCGCGCCTGGCGCCGGTGCAGCGCCGGGCTGTCGCGGCCGACGCGCGACGCGACGAGGACGAAGCCGTACAGCAGGTGCAGGCAGGCGCGCGCGATGCGCCACAGCGCGAGCAGTTGCCTGGCGAGACTCGGCGCCGCGTCGGCGAAGGCGTCGCCCGCCGCGTCGCGCGACGTCATCGGCAGCGTCAGGTGCCGGCAGCCTGGTAGGCCACCTGCCCGGCGACGAGCGTGCAGCGCACGCGGCCCGGCAATTCGATGCCGCTCGACTCGAACGCGAACGGCGTGTGCCGGCCCTGGCTCACGAGTTGCGAAGGCTGCACCGTCCAGCGCGCCGCCGGGTCGAAGACGCAGACGTCGGCGACGCCGCCGGCGACGAGCCGGCCGGCGCTCGCGGCGAGCGACTTCAGCGCGTCGCCGAGCACGCGCACCGGCTCATGCGTGATGACGCCGAGGGCGCGCGCGAGGCCGGCGCCGCTCGCCTCGCCCCAGTGCAGCGCCAGACTCAGCAGCAGCTCGAGCCCGGTCGCGCCCGGCACCGCGGCGGCGAACGGCAGCGTCTTCTCGTCGCTGCTCACCGGCGTGTGGTCGCTCACCAGCACATCGATCGTGCCGTCGGCGAGCGCGGCGCGCAGCGCGTCGCGGTCGCGCTGCTGGCGCAGCGGCGGCACGAGCCGCAGCGCCGGGTTGAAGTAGCCGATGTCGATGTCGGTCAGGTGCAGCGAATTGATGCTCACGTCGGCGCTCAGCGGCAGCCCCTCGTCCTTCGCCTCGCGCACGAGGGCAACGCCGGCCGCGCTCGACAGCCGGCACAGGTGCACGCGCGCGCCGGTCTCGCGCATCAGCGCGAAGATCGTCTGCAGCGCGATCGTCTCGGCGCTGACCGGCACGCCGACGAGGCCGAGCCTTGTTGCGACCGGGCCGCGCGCGGCGACGCCGGTGCCAAGCCACGGGTCCTGCGGGCGCAGCCAGACGGTGTAGCCGAAGGTCGCGGCGTACTGCAGCGCGCGCATCAGCACCTGGGTGTCGCGCACGCCGGCGTCGGCCTGCGAGAAACCGATGCAGCCGGCCTCGGTCAGCTCGGCCATCTCGGTCAGCACCTCGCCGACCAAGCCCCGCGTCAGCGCGCCGAGCGGAAAGACGCGGCAGCGGCTCAGCTTGCGGGCGCGAAACTTCAGCGTCTCGACCAGCCCCGGCTCGTCGAGCACGGGGTCGGTGTCGGGCGGGCAGACGAGGCTCGTCACGCCGCCCGCCGCCGCCGCCTGCAGTTCGCTCTCGAGCATGCCTTCGTGCTCGTGACCCGGCTCGCGCAGCCGCGCCGCCAGATCGACGAGGCCGGGCGCGACGATGCAGCCGGCGGCGTCGATCACGCGATCGGGCGCGAAGTCCGCCGCCACGCCGCCGACGCCAACGATGCGGCCGGCCGCGATCGCGAGCGACCCCGGCGCGTCAAGGCCCGACGCCGGATCGACGAGCCGGCCGTTCTCGATCAGGACCTTCATCGTGCCTTGCTCAAGCTTCGTTGCCGGCGATGATCGACATCACCGCCATCCGCACCGCGATGCCGAACGTGACCTGCGGCAGGATCACGCTCTGCCCTCCGTCGGCGACCGCCGAATCGATCTCGACGCCGCGGTTGATCGGCCCCGGGTGCATCACGATCGCGTCGGGCTTGGCGAGCGCGAGCTTCTCGGGCGTCAGGCCGAAGGTCTTGAAGTATTCGCCCGCGCTCGGCAGCAGCGCGCCACCCATGCGCTCGTTCTGCAGCCGCAGCATGATGACGACGTCGGCGTCGCGGATGCCTTCGACCATGTCGTGGCAGACGCGAACGCCCATCTCCTTCATGTCGCCCGGGACGAGCGTCTTCGGACCGACGGCACGCACCTCGGCGGCGCCGAGCGTCGTCAGCGCGTGGATGGCCGAGCGGGCGACGCGCGAATGCACGAGGTCGCCGACGATCGCGACGACGAGGCCGGCGAACTCGCGCTTGTAGTGGCGGATCGTGTACATGTCGAGCAGGCCCTGCGTCGGGTGCGCATGGCGCCCGTCGCCGGCGTTGATGACGTGCACGTGCGGCGCGCAGTGCTGCGCGATCAGGTAGGGCGCGCCGGACTCGCCGTGGCGCACGACGAACATGTCGGCGTGCATCGCCGAGAGATTCGCGATCGTGTCGAGCAGGCTCTCGCCCTTGGCCGCGGAGGAGCGGGCGATGTCAAGGTTGATGACGTCGGCCGAGAGCCGCTTGGCGGCGATCTCGAACGTCGTGCGGGTGCGCGTGCTGTTCTCGAAGAACAGGTTGAAGACGCTCTTGCCCCGCAGCAGCGGCACCTTCTTCACGTCGCGGTCGTTGACCGAGAGGAAGGTGCCGGCGGTCTCGAGGATGTGCTCGATCACGTCGCGCGGCAACCCCTCGGTCGACAGCAGGTGGACGAGCTCGCCGTTCGCGTTGAGCTGCGGGTTGCCGCCGCCGCGTCGCAGGGCCGCCATCTATGCGCCCCGCACCTGAAAGCTGAACGCGCCCGCTTCACTGCGCACGAGCGACAGGCGCTGCTCGCGCGGCAGGCTGATGCGCGCCGCCGAGACCTGCGCCTCGATCGGCAGCTCTCGCCCGCCGCGATCGACGAGCACGGCGAGCTTCACGCTTGCCGGGCGGCCGAAGTCGTACAGCTCGTTCAACACGGCGCGGATCGTGCGCCCGGTGAAGAGTACGTCGTCGACGAGGACGATCGCGCGGCCTTCGACGCCGAACGGCAGCTTCGTCGTGTCGGCGCCGGCGGCGAGGCCGCGCGAGCGGAAATCGTCGCGGTGCAGCGTGGACGAGATCACGCCGTGCTCGCCGGGGCGCCCGAGATCGCGCTGCAGCCGCTCGGCAAGCCACGCGCCGCCCGACCAGACGCCGACGAGCACCGCGTCACCGGCCAGCAGCGACCGCACGCCGGCCAGCAAGTCGAGATACAGCGCCTCGGCGTCGAGCGCGATCTGGCTCATTCGGCGCCTCCTGGCGGCCAAGCAAGTACCAAGGTCGATTCGTCGGCGCCTCGCCGCACTCGCTCGCTTCGATCCCCGCTGCGCGGGGCCCCTCTTTCGCGGCTCATGCGGCGGCACCCAGAAACTGCTCGAGAATGACCGCAGCGGCTGCCGCGTCCAGATCGCGCGCGCCGCGCGCCGCGGCCTCGACCGTCGTGTAGCGCTCGTCGACCTCGTGCACCGGCAGGCCGAAGCGCCCAGCGAGGCTGCGCGCGAAGCGCTTCGCAAGCAGCGTGTTCTCGTGCGCTGTGCCGTCCGGATGGCGCGGCACGCCGACGACGAGCGCGTCGGGCCGCCATTCGCGGATCAGGCGCGCGATCGCTTCGAACCTCGCGTCGCCAATGGCGGAGATCGTTTCGAGCGGCGTCGCGCTGCGCGTCAACGTGTTGCCGCTGGCGACGCCGACGCGGCGGGTGCCGAAATCGAAGGCAAGAAACGAAGCCGCCACGTGCGTTGCAGGGGGAACCGCTGCAAGCCCGGGCGGCGCCGCGATCATGCTTGCAGCACGCGCGTCGCGCGACGCGACGCCCATGATCAGGCGCACGCCCGTGCGCAGGCACGGTCGTGCGTCCGGATCATGCGTGCCCCGCCTCCTGGCTGAGGACCGAGAGGTCGATGCCGAGCAGCGACAGCGCGCGCTCGTAGCGCTTCTCGGCCGGCGTGTCGAAGATGATCTCGGACGTCGCGCCGACGTTGAGCCAGCCGTTGCGGCTGAGTTCATCCTCGAGCTGGCCGGCGCCCCAGCCGCTGTAGCCGAGCGTGACGAGCACGCGCTTCGGCCCGCCGCCGTTGGCGAGCGCCTCCAGCACGTCCTTGCTCGTCGTCATCTCGAGGCCGGCGCCGGCGATCGCGAGCGTCGAGTTGTACGCCGCGCTGTCGGCCGGCTGCTTCTCGTGCAGCACGAAGCCGCGCTCGGTCTGCACCGGGCCGCCGAAATAGACCGGCGCGTCGGCCAGATCGTCGCGGTCGAGCGTCAGCTCGACCTTCTCGAACAGGTTGCGCAACTTGATGTCGATCGGCTTGTTGATGACAAGCCCGAGCGCGCCGTCGGCGTTGTGCTCGCACAGGTAGACGACGGTGCCGGCGAACGTGTCGCTCGCCATGCCCGGCATGGCGATCAGGAACTGGTTCGTCAGGTCGATGGGCGCGCCGGGCATGGCCGCATTTTAGGCCAGCGTCCGGCGGACGCGCCGGGCGCGCGGCAGGCGACGGTGCGGACTATGCCTCGGCCAGGCTCGACGTGTAGCGCCCGACGAGGGCGAGCAGGTCCTCTTCCGAGTACGGCTTGCCGAGATAGTGCTCGACGCCGAGTTCGGCCGCGATGTCGCGGTGCTTTTGCGCGATGCGCGACGTGATCATGATCACCGGCAGGTCGCGCAGCCGGGCGTCGCCGCGGATGTTGCGCACGAGGTCGAAGCCGTCCATGCGCGGCATCTCGATATCGCTCAGCACGACCTGCGGCTTCTCCTCGGCGAGGCGCTCGAGTGCGTCGAGCCCGTCCTTGGCGACGACGACGCGGTAGCCCTCGCGCGCGAGCAGCCGCTGCGTGACGCGGCGCACGGTGAGCGAGTCGTCGACGACCATCACGAGCGGCGCGGCGTTGGCCGGCGCGCCGGTGGCCGCCTCGACGAGATCGGCCCGGCCCGGCGCCGGCTCGGCGCCGGCACGCATCATCGCGTGCGCGCTGTCGGCGTAGAGCGCGGCGAGCGCGACCGGGTTGTAGATCAGCGCGACGGCGCCCGACGCGAGCAGCGTCATGCCGGCGAGCCCCGGCAGGCGCGAAAGTTGCGGGCCGAGGTTCTTGACGACCGCTTCCTGGTTGCCGAGCACCTCGTCGACGTGCAGCGCGATGCGCTGCTGCGCGCTGCGGATGACGACGACCGAGCGCATCCGCCCGCCCTCGCTGCCGCGCGCGCTCTGGTGCAGCAGCGCGCCGAGCCAGAAGAACGGCAGGCTGCGCTCGCCGAGCGGATAGACACCGCTTGCGTACGCCTGCTCGACCTGCTCGGGCGTTGCCCGCTGGACGACCTCGACCAGCGTTGACGGCACCGCGACCGTCACATCGCCGCAGCGCAGCATCACGACCTGCGTCACCGCCGTCGTCAGCGGCAGCACGAGCTTGAAGCTCGTGCCGCGGCCGGCGGCTGTCGCCGTCTCGATGCGCCCGCCCATCGCATTCACGTCGGAGCGCACGACGTCCATGCCGACGCCGCGGCCGGCGAGTTCGGTCACGCTGCCGGCGGTCGACAGCCCCGGGCTAAAGATCAGGTTCGCGAGTTCGGCATCGCTGTAGTGCGCGTCGGCGCTGATCAGGCCGGCGGCGATGCCCTTGTCGCGGATGCGCGGCAGGTCGAGCCCGCCGCCGTCGTCGCGAAAGACGACCGAGACCTCGTTGTGCTCGTGGGCGAGGGCGACGACGATCGATCCTGTCGCGTCCTTGCCGGCGGCGACGCGCGCGTCGGGCGCCTCGATGCCGTGCGTCACGCAGTTGCGCAGCAGGTGCTCGAACGACGCCGTCATGCGGTCGAGCACGCCGCGGTCGATCTCGATCGCGCCGCCGACGATGTCGAGCCGCACCTGCTTGCCGGTCTCCTTCGCCGCCTGGCGCACGACGCGATAGAGCCGGTCGGCTTGGCTCTCGAACTCGACCATCCGCGTGCGCAGCAGGTCGTCCTGCAGGTCGCGCGTGAGCCGGGTCTGCGCCGCGAGTTCGTCCTCGGCGCTTTGCACCGCGCGCTGCAGCGTGCGCTGCACGGTCGCGACGTCGTTGACCGACTCGGCCATCATGCGCGTCAGCTCCTGGAAGCGCGTGAAGCGGTCGAGCTCGAGCGGGTCGAAGGTCTCGGCCGCAGCCTTCGCCGCTTCGAGGCGCGACGCCATCTGCGTCTCGCCCTGCAGCTCGAGCTCGCGCAACTGCTGGCGCAGGCGGTCGAGGTTGTCCGTCAGGTCGCCGAGCGAGCTCTTGATCAGGCCGACCTCGGCCTCGATGCGGGTGCGCGTGATGCTGACCTCGCCGGCCTGGTTGACCATGCGGTCGAGCAGCGGCGCGCGCACCCGCACCGCCGCGGCCGGCGCGGCCGCGCGGTCGGCGGCAGGCTGCACGCTCGGCACGCCGGCGCCGAAGCGCGACCAGTCGATCTCGGGCAGCGCCGCTGCCGCAGGCTCGGCTTGCGGCAGCGGTGCCGGTTCGCTGTCGCCGCACGGCTCGACGGCGGCAGCCGGTGGCTCCTCGTGTGCCGGCGGCGCGGCTTCGGCCGGCGCGTGTGCGCCGCTCGGCGCGACGGCCTCGTCCGCAAGCGCTTCCGCGATCGACGCATCGGCAGCCTCGACTGCGGCGGCGGTCGCCGCGGCGTAGGCCTGCGCGTCGCGCGAGCGCAGCGCCTCGAACACCGCGAGCAGCGCGTCGCCGCGCGCCTGCAGCGCCTCGACGGCGGCGGCATCGACGGGGCTGTGCGCGCTGAGGTGCTCGATGCGCGTCTCGAGCCGGTGGCACATCTCGCCCAGCCGCATCGCGCCGGCGAGCCGCGCGCCGCCCTTGAGCGTGTGCAGGGTGCGCATCGCGCCAGCCGCGGGGCCGGCATCGGCCGGGCGGCGCGCCCAGTCGCGCAGGTGTGTCGCGAGCTGCGGCAGCAGCTCCTGCCCTTCCTCCTCGAAGATCGGGAACAGCTCGGCATCGACGGCGTCGACCGCGTCGATGTCCTCTTCGTCGTCGTCCGCGTCGTCGCTCGCGTGGACGGCCTCGGCGGCCGGCTCGGGCACTTCGTCGAGCGACTTCAGCTCGGGCAGGCCGAACGCGCCGTGCTGGCTGTCGGCGGCTGCGAAGCCGGATGCGGCGAATGCCGACGGCGGCGCTTCGGGCACCGCGGTTGCTTCGGCAGCCGGCTCGAAAGCTCCTTCGGCAATCGGTTCAGGCGCTGCTTCGCTTGCTGGCTCCGGCGCCGCTTCGGCGGCCGGTTCAGGTGCCGCTTCGGCGGCCGGTTCGGCCGGGGCTGGCGGTTCGGAGGTCGTTTCGGCGGCTGCGTCCACCACGGCTGCCGCGGCGGCGTCGGCGCTGACCGGCGCCGGTGTCGCATCCTGCGGCGCCTCGTCGGCCTGCGCCGCGCCGGCTTCGGCCTCGTCCTGCGGCGCGTCCGCAGCCGCGTCGAAGCTCATGCTCTCTTCGGCCAGGTCGGCGGCTGCGTCGCGCTCCTGCGTCTCGATCTGCGCCTGCGCCTCGTGCTCGGCAAGCCGCTCTTGCAGCCCCGGCCGCGGCGACTTCAGGAAGCCGGCGGCGAACTGGTGCAGCAGCCGGCGGATCTCGTCGGCAACGTCGATGTAGAGCTGTGCCTCGCCGGCGTCGCCGCGGCCGGCGCGGTGCGATCGCTCGAGCGCGTGCTCGAGCGCGCGCGACAGCTGCGACAGATCGGCGAAACCGACCGTCGCCGAACTGCCGGCCAGCGAGTGCGCGAGCGCGACGGTGCTCTCGCCGACCGGGCGGTGCAGCTCGAGCGCCCATTCGGCCAGCTCGGTGCCGAGCCGGCGCGACAGCTCGTCGGCCTCG
>JBDHSE010000108.1:0-8533 GCA_039807955.1 Ideonella sp.
GCGCGTGATGCGCGCATCGGCGCCGACCGTGATCTGCGGCCCGGTCGCGCCGTCTGCCATGGTGCGGAACTTGTGGATGCGAAATGTGCGGCCGAAGCGGCCGACGCGCTCCTGCCGAAAGAGCGCCGGCCCGGGCGAATCGAGCCGCACCCACAGGCCGAGCGCGACGAGCAGCGGCGAGAGCAGCACGAGGCACAGCCCTGCGACGACGATGTCGAACGCGCGCTTGGCCATCGCGCGCCGTTCACGCCGGTGCAAGCAGCAGCCGGCGCACGGTGTCGATGACGCGCTCGACGTCGGCGTCGCTCATCCGCGTGTAGAGCGGCAGCGTCAGCATCCGCTCGTAGGCGTGCTGGGCGTGCGGAAACTGCTCCGGCCGCAACGCATAGCGGTCGCGCCAGTATGGATGCAGGTGCAGCGGGATGAAGTGCACGCTGCAACCGATGCCCTCCTCGAACAGCCGTTCGATGAAGCGGTCGCGTGCGAGCGGCGCGCCAGCGGTAAGACGCACGACGTACAGATGCCAGGCGTGGCGCTCGCCCAGCGCCGGATGCGGCGGCAGCACGAGCGGCAGGTCCGCAAACGCCGCGTCGTAGCGCGCGGCGATCGCGGCGCGGCGCTGCTGGAAGCCTTCGAGGCGCTGCAACTGATGCAGCCCGATCGCGGCGGCGATGTCGGTCAGGTTGTACTTGAAGCCGGGCGCGACGATCTCGTAGGCCCAGCTCGGCACCTTGGCCGAGTAGCGGTCAAACGCGTCGCGGCTCATGCCGTGCAGGCGCATCACCTTCGCCCGCCGGGCGAGCGCCGCGTCGCGCGTGACGAGCATGCCGCCCTCGCCGGTCGTCATCGTCTTGTTGGCGTAGAAGCTGAAGACGCAGGCGTCCGACGCCAGCGTGCCGACGAGCGCGCCGCCGCTGGTCGCGGGCAGCGCGTGCGCCGCGTCCTCGACGACCTTCAATCCGTGGCGGCGCGCGATCGCGAGGATCGCCTCCATGTCGGCCGCGAGGCCGGCGTAGTGCACCGGGACGATGGCGCGCGTAGCGGGCGTGATCGCCGCCTCGACCGCGCGCGGATCGATCGAAAGCGTCGCCGGGTCGACGTCGACCAGCACGACGTCGGCGCCGAGGTAGCGCACGACCTCGGCCGTCGAGGTGAAGGTGAGCGTCGTCGTGATCACCTCGTCGCCCGGGCCTATGCCGAGCGCCTCGAGCGCGAGGTGCAGCCCGGCGGTCGCAGAGTTGACCGCGATCGCCTCGAGCGAAGGATCGCCGAGGAACTCGACGAAGGCCTGCTCGAATCGCTTGGCCTTCGGCCCGGTCGTGACCCAGCCCGAGCGCAGCGTGTCGACGACCTCGGCGATCTCCTCGTCGCCGAGTTCGGGCAGGGCGAAGGGAAGGAAGGGTGCGCTCATGACCTTGCCCTCTTTGCGGTCGTTGCAGCCACCGCCCGCGTCGGGCTGCGACGCTTGCGCGTAGACGCCGACGCCATCAGGTCGGACAGCAGCGACGACGGCTGATGCGCAAAGGGATCGACAACCGTCGTGCCGCGCCAGGTGAAGCCGTCCTGAAGGTCCTCGCTCAGCAGCAACCGGCAGCGCTGCTCGGCCGCGACCGACAGGATCAGCGCGTCCCGGATCGCGAGCCCGTGATCCGCGCTCAGGTCGAACGCCGACTGCATCGCCGCCCAGGTCGACTCCGACGGCTCGAAGGCATCGCTCCAGCGCAGCACGTTCGCGCGCGCGTCGGCCGGCCGCTGCCGGAGCTTGTGGACCAGCACCCGATACAGCTCGCCGAGCACCTGCACCGGCAGCACGACGGCGCCCTCGGGCAGCGCGGCCAGGACCTCGACCGCCCGCGCGCGGCGCGGCTCGTCGCCGGCGCCTTCGGCGTAGGCGAGCACGTTGGTATCGATCGCCACCTTGGCCATCAGCGGTACAGCTCGTCTCGGCTCCAGCCTCGCTTGCCGGCCGCGCGCACGCCCCGCAGATGCTCGAGCAGGCGGCGCCGGGCCGCGCTCGCGCCGGCTGCGGGCCCGCGCGCCGGAGCGATGGTCGCCACCGGCTTGCCGCGCGACGTGACGAGCACCGCCGTCCCGGCGGCCACCTCGCGCAGCACGGCGGAAAACTGCCGATTCGCCGCGGCGGCGGTCACGGTCACGGTTTTCATCGTCGCGCGATCGAATGTAGTGAAGTAGTGATGCTAAAGCAGCGCTCGATGCCGGCGACGGCGGCGGCTTCAGATGCCCTCGATGTCGCGCAGCGTGTCGACATCGGCATCGGTCGTTCGCACGCCCGGGCGCGCCGCGAACGGCTCGAAGGCCGGCTTGCCGATCCACGCCAGGACATGGGTGCGCAGCAGCGGCAGCGCGTTGAGCGCTGTGTAGAGCGACGGGTGGACGCGGCAGACGGCGCGCGCCAGCGGCGGCGCAAGGGTGACGCGGCGGTGCGTGATGCGGCCTTCGGGGAACAGCTTGCGCAAGCGCGCGAGCGGCACGCCGCGCACATCCGGGTTGCTCGGGTTGTTCAGCGTGAAGTCGTACCACAGCACGCCGCCGCCCGGGCGCAGCCAGCGCCACATCGCGGCGGCGAGGCGCTGCTGGAGTGCATCGTCGAGGATCGAGCTGAACACGGTGAACTGGACCACGATGTCGAACGACGCATCGGCGAGCGGCAACGCCGACGCGTCGCCCGCGAGCAGGCGCACCGCGGACGGCAGATTCAGACGGACCTGCTCGAGCCGGTCGGCAAGCAGGTCGTTGCCGACGACACGCTGCGGGTCGGCGCCCGACTCGATCATCTCCAACAGATTGCCGCCGCTGCCGCAGCCGATCTCGATCACGTCGAGATCGCGCAGCGTCACGATGCCCTGCGAAGACAGCAGCGCGTGCATCGCACGCTGACGCTCCTCGACACGCAGGCGTACATCGGGCATCGAAGGCGCGTAGCGATTCGCGGGCAGCGCCGCGCGGCGTGCGTAGCGCTGGCGGATCGCGTCGAGTTCGTCGGGCTCGCTCATGGTCCGCGCCGCTCGACCACGGCGTCGAGAAAGTTGCGCGCGAGCACCGGATAGGTGTGATGCGCCTCGACGTAGGCCCGGCCGGCGCGCCCCATGCGCTCGCGCGCCTCGGCAGGAATCGCTCGCAGCCGCCGCACCGCCGCGGCGAGCGCCTGCGGATCCTCGGGCGCGATCGTCTCTCCGCAGCCGGCTTCGGCGACCGGGTCGTTGCCGGCGGCGATCGCGCAGATGACCGGCCGCGCCGCCATCATGTAGTCCATCAGCTTGTTCGGGCTGATGCCGAAGCGAAACAGCGGCTCGCGCTGCAGCCCGATGTAGAGCACGTCCATCGTGCGCAGCAGCGCCGGGATCGCCGCCTTCGGCACCGGCTCGAGCAGCACGACCCCGCGCAGCCCGTCGCGCTGCACCCGCTCTGCCAGAGCAGCTTTCTGCGGCCCGCTGCCAACGAGCAGCCAAGTGACCGGCTCGTCGCGCAGCAGCGCAGCGGCATCGAGCAGCGCATCGAGCGCGTTGGCAACGCCGTGCGCGCCGGCGTAGGCGACGAGCAGATCGCCGCGTCCGCGCGCGGCCGCGATCGCCGCCGCGTGCGGCGCAGGCAGCCCCGGAGACGCACTCTCCGCGTCATCGCTCCACTCGCCCGGGTCGATGCCATTGGGCACATGGACGAACTTGTCGGCCGCCATGCCGTGCGCGCGCAGATGCACATCGGCCTTGGGCAGGATCGAGACGACGAGGTCAGCCGCCGCGCAGGCCGCGTCCTCGCAGCGCTGCATCCAGACGATGAACGGATGCCAGCGCGGCATCCCGCCGAGCTCGATCGGCGACAGCGGCCAGAGGTCGTGCACCTCCCACACGAGCGTCGCGCCGTGCTGCCGCGCGATCCTGCGCGCCGGGCCGAAGTCCGCCGGATAGGTCGACGAGGCGATCACGACGTCGGGCTTCGCGTCCAGCCACTGTCGCCACTGCCCGAGCCGGCGCAGGAAGGCCGCGATGTTGACCACCCGGCCGACGCCGTTGCCGCGGTAGGAAGGCGTCGCGCACCAGACGTAGCGCACGCCTTCGACCGTGTCGCGCGTGAAGCGCCCGCTCGTTGCCGGCTGGCGCGCGCGCACATGCGACTGCGACGCGGCGACGACCGTCACGCCGTGCCCGGCGCGCACCCACTCGCGCGCCAGGTAGAACGGCCGGTACTCCATGCCCCAGTCCGGCCCGCCGGCGTAATGGTTGATGTAGAGGATGTTCATTCACGCGCCGAGGTCGGCGCGCAGGCGCTGCACGATGCGCCCGGCCGCGTCGCCGTCGCCGTAGGGCGCGATGTCCGCGCCGCGCGCGCCGATCGCCGCCCGCAGCGCCGCGCTCACCGCCTCGGCCGAGGTCGGCGGCGCGAGCCGGTTCCAGCCGGCCTCGACGAGTTCGACCCATTCCGTCTCGTCGCGCAGCGTGACGCACGGCACGCGGTGGAAGAAGGCCTCCTTCTGCACCCCGCCGGAGTCGGTCGCGATCAACGCCGCATGCTTCTCGAGCCGCACCATGTCGAGATAGCCGACCGGTTCGATCAGGTGCAGCCCGCGCGGCAGCGTCTCGAGCCGCCCGCCCGCCGCGAGCACGCCGCGCGTGCGCGGATGCAGCGGCCAGACGACGGGCAGATCGCGCGACAGAGATTCGAGCGCATCGACGATCGTCGCCAGTCGCACCGCATCGTCGGTGTTCTCGGCGCGGTGCACCGTCGCGAGCACATAGCCGCCGGCGCCGAGCCCCAGCCGGCCGAGTGCCCCGCCCTGCGCGCCGCCCGCCGCGTCCGCACGCGCGCCGTGGCGCAGCGCGACGTCGTACATCACATCGCCGACCGCGACGATGCGCTCCTCAGCAGCCCCCTCGGCGCGCAGGTGGGCGGCCGCCGCCGCGGTCGGCGTGAAGAGCCAGTTCGAGACGCGGTCGGTCAGGATGCGGTTCACCTCCTCGGGCATCGCCATGTTGAACGAGCGCAGCCCAGCCTCGACGTGCGCGAGCGGGATGTGCAGCTTCACCGCCGCGAGTGCGCCCGCAAGCGTCGAATTCGTGTCACCGTAGACGAGCACCGCATTCGGCCGCTCGGCGATCAGCACCCGCTCGACCGCCTCCAGCATGCGCCCCGTCATCGCGCCCTGCCCGCCGCCGTGGATGCCCAGCGTGTGCGCCGGCGCGGCGATGCCGAGTTCGTCGAAGAACACGTCCGACATGTTGGCGTCGAAGTGCTGGCCGGTGTGGATCATCACCTCCTCGAACGCGCCGCTCGCGGCAAGCGCATGCGAGACGACGCTCGCCTTGATGAACTGGGGGCGGGCGCCGAGGATGGTGGCGATTCTCACTCGCCCCTCCTTCGTCCGCGGCGTCGGACCTTGGCGGGAAGCAACATGTCATACCCCTTGCAGTGACCGGGCGCCGAGAACCTCATGACCTGGCCCGGATCGATTTTGCGGGCTTCTGCGCCGGCGCCTGCGCCAGCACCGCTTCATACGCTGCGAGCATGCGGTCGACGCAGACGTCCCAAGCGAAGCGACGCTCGACCAGCGATCGTCCCGCCAAGCCCATGCTCCGACGCAGGCTCTCGTCCAGAACGAGTCGTTTCAGCGCGGCCTGAAGCGCCGCAACGTCCTCGCACCCGACCACGATGCCCGTCTCGCCATCGCGCACCACCTCCGGAAGCCCGCCGACGTCGCTGACGACGACCGGCAGCCCGCACGCGCTCGCCTCGATCACCGCGACGCCGAAGCTCTCCTGCCGACTCGGTGCGCAGTAGATGTCGAGCCGGTTTAGCCAGAGCGGCACGTCAACATGCGCCACCGCGCCAACAATCTCCGTGGATCGCGGGATGCCGAGTTCGCGCGCCAGGGTCTCGAGCCTTTCGCGCTCCGGCCCGCCACCGACGACAAGGAGTCGAAGCTCGAACGGCAGGGCTCGCAGCTCCGCGTCGCGCGTCAGCCCGGCGAAGGCGCGCAGCAGCAAGTCGATTCCATAGGTCTTGGCGAGCGACTTGACCGTGCCTATCGTGATGCGGCCGGCCACGCGTCGGCCCCCGGAAGGCGCGAACACCGAGAGTTCGACGCCGAACGGCGTCACGGCAACGTCGTTGCGCTCGGGTGTCAGGCGGCGCACCTGCGCGGCCATCGCGACGCTGGTGGACGCGAGCGCCGTCGCGCTGCGCAGATTGCGGCGCAACAGCCACCCCTTGAACGCGCTCTCGTAGGGAAAGTCGTAGACGTCGCTGCCCCAGACCGACAGCAGCGTGGGGCGAAATCCGCTGAGCGTGGCCGTCGTTCCGTATCCGCTCGCGTAGTGGACGTTCAACAGGTCCGGACGCCACGCCGACAAGGCCTGGCGCAATCGAGGCGCGTTGCCGAAGTAGCCGATCGTGCCGACGTGCGGCAGCCACACGACATCCGCCGCCGCAGGCAGCAGCGAGCGCTCGCAACGATGCTGCGAGATCACGCAGACGGCAAGGCCGCGATCCGCGAGCGCGGCGGCCCAGCGCTGCAGGTGAATCGAGTTTGCCGGCCCGAGCAGCGCAAGGCGCATCATGCTCGCGCCTCAGATGGCGGCTCGCGCGTGACGAGGGTGAATACGAGCGCGGCCGACATTGCAGCGACGCTCCACACCATGCAGACAACGAGCATGCCGGCGGGCAATGGGAGCAGCCATGCAATCAGCAAAGTACCCCAGCGCGCGGCTTCGGCCCACACGCCGATCCAGGGCCGACCGATCGCCGTCGCCTGCGCCGCCATGATGCGCGACGCTGCCTCGGCAGCGCCGGCAGCAAGCAATACGCCAAGCGCGAGCGTCGCACCCGCGTAGGCGTCTCCGAGGCCAAGGTCGGGCCAGAACGGGGCGAGCAGATACACCAGCACAGCGCACGCCAGCAGGAGCAGGAAGACCCTTGCAGCCCACCGGCGCGAGGCGCGAGCGCCCGGCCGCTCCATCCAGCGGCGGAACAGCAGGGGTGCTGCGTACGAGACCGGGGTCAGGGGTACCTGCACCAGCGTCAGCGCGAGCGTGAAGCGCCCTAGGGCGGCGGCCCCCTCGCCCGCCTCGACCCACCGCTGCGCGAAGAGGATTGCTGCAGTCGGCATCGCAGCAGCAAGCCAGGCCGCGAGCCCGTATCGCAGCACCGAGCCCGAATCCGCCGCGGCGACATCCCCGCCGCGTCCGATCGACGTCCGCAATTTGCCCCACGCAAGCAGCGCGGCGCCCGCGAACGCAACGACATAGATGAGCCACCAGATCATCGGCGGCTGCGGGTCGCGCACGATCCCCGCGACCACCATCGCGACGCCGACCAGCACGAGTAGTTGCGGCAGGGCGGTGATCACGTTGAACCATTCGGTTCGTTCGCGCACCAGCAGCAGACCGCGAAGTTGCCCGTGTACCACGCAGGCGCCGACCGCCAGGCCCAGGGCGGCAGCGAACACGGCGCCACCCACGCCGACTCTCTTGAGTCCCAGCGATGCGCCAATCGCGACCGCGATCAGACCGGTGGCAGCAGTCCAGCGCAACGCAGCACCGTCGGACATACGGCCGGACTTGACGTGGAAGAAGAGTGACTGCGGCAGGCCGAACATTGCCAACGCGGCAACGAACTCGACTTCCGCCTTGGTGCGGCTGAATCCGCCCTGGACTTCGGGCCCGAGGTAGACGCCAAGGATCAGCGTCGCAAGCAGGACGGAAGCCGATCCCGCGCCTTGCAGCACGAAGGATCGAAGCAACTGGCGCCGCAGGTTCAAGACGCGAGCCTTGCGCGAGACGCAGCGAACAGATTGGACAGCTTGAACAACGCGATCTGGACCTCGATCGCGATCTGCGCCTGCTCGAACGAGCCGCTCTGGCGCCGGGCGACGTACTCCGGGTGCTCGTCGTAGAGCGCCGAAAAATCGAGTGGGGTTGGCATGGGCTGCAAGCCGTTGCGGCGCGCGAGAGCGAGGAGGCGATTCTATTGGCGCCCCATCGGCGTGGTTCGCCGACACGCCGGCGCAGGGCGTCCAACGCTAACCGCGACAGACTGCGCCTCAGGGCTGCGGATCGATCCCGTCGAACACCTGGACGACTGGCACGGTGCACGCCACGCTGGGCACCGCCATCTCCCGGTCCTGGCTCATGTCGTGAAAGACCCACGAGCCATCGGCCGTGCGCCGGAATGCCTCGATCCGACGCGTATCCGGGTCGACCAGGATGTACTCGCGCAGCGATGCGAGGCGCCGGTAGAGCGCGAACTTCTGACTGCGGTCATAGGCCTGGGTGGCGGGCGAGAGGACTTCGATCACCAGCATCGGCGCCCGAAAGATCATCTCGGTGGCCAGATCGGCCTTGTCGCAAGTGACGAACACATCCGGGTACAGGATCGTGTCGTCGGCAACCTGGACCTTCATCGACTCGGCGAACACCTGGCACGGCGAACTATCCAACCGCTCTGCCAGCCGGCGCGCCAGGTTGAGCACGACCCGGCCATGACTGCGTCGTCCGCCCACCATCGCAAACACTTCACCGCG
>JBDHSE010000109.1:0-8481 GCA_039807955.1 Ideonella sp.
TCGGCTCGGCGCCGGGGCTCGCCGGTGTGCCGTTCATCGCGACGCGGCTGATGCGCATGCCGCAGACGGCGGCGCTGCGGCTTGCCGGTGCGATGCTCGCCGCCGGCAGCGCCTGGGCGCTGTGGCACGGCCTGGACGCAGCGACCGGCGCCTGGTGCCTGCCGGCCTGAACCCGCGACATCGGCGCCGGCCGGAGACGAAAGCGCCGGGCCGTCGCGCCCCGATGCCGGCCGGCGTCAGCCGCTTGACAGGGACGCTCCACTAGAATCGAACGACGCGTTGCAGGCGCCCGAACATGGCGCGCAACAGTCATCGTCATACCGGAGCGAAGTTCACATGTACCAGCACATCAAGGTGCCCGCCGGCGGGCAGAAAATCACCGTCAACGCCGACTTTTCGCTCAATGTCCCGGACCAGCCGATCATTCCGTATATCGAGGGCGACGGCACCGGATTCGACATCACGCCGGTGATGATCAAGGTCGTCGATGCGGCCGTTGCGAAGGCGTATGGCGGCAAGAAGAAGATCCACTGGATGGAGATCTACGCCGGCGAGAAGTCGACCAAGGTCTACGGCCCCGACGTCTGGCTGCCCGAGGAGACGCTCGCCGCGCTGCGCGAGTACGTCGTCTCGATCAAGGGGCCGCTGACGACGCCGGTCGGCGGCGGCATCCGCTCGCTCAACGTCGCGCTGCGCCAGGAACTCGACCTCTACGTCTGCCTGCGGCCGATCCAGTATTTCAAGGGCGTGCCCAGTCCGGTGAAGGCGCCCGAGAAGACCAACATGGTGATCTTCCGCGAGAACTCGGAAGACATCTATGCCGGCATCGAATACGAGGCCGAGACCGACAAGGCGAAGAAGCTGATCAAGTTCCTGATCGACGAGATGGGCGTCAAGAAGATCCGCTTCCCGGCCACCTCGGGCATCGGCATCAAGCCCGTCTCGCGCGAAGGCACCGAGCGCCTCGTGCGCAAGGCGATCCAGTACGCGATCGACAACGACAAGCCGAGTGTGACGATCGTGCACAAGGGCAACATCATGAAGTACACCGAGGGCGGTTTCCGCGACTGGGCGTACGCGCTGGCGCAGAAGGAATTCGGCGCCCAGTTGATCGACGGCGGCCCGTGGTGCAAGTTCAAGAACCCGAAGAGCGGCAGGGACATCATCGTCAAGGATTCGATCGCCGACGCCTTCCTGCAGCAGATCCTGCTGCGCCCGGACGAATACTCGGTGATCGCGACGCTCAACCTGAACGGCGACTATGTCTCGGACGCGCTCGCCGCGCAGGTCGGCGGCATCGGCATCGCCCCCGGTGCGAACCTGTCGGACTCGGTCGCCTGCTTCGAGGCGACGCACGGCACGGCGCCGAAGTACGCCGGCAAGGACTACGTCAACCCGGGCTCCGAAATCCTGTCGGCCGAGATGATGCTGCGCCACATGGGCTGGACGCAGGCGGCCGACCTCATCATCAGCTCGATGGAAAAGGCGATCGCCTCCAAGCGCGTCACCTACGACTTCGCGCGCCTGATGGAAGGCGCGACGCAGGTCTCGTGCTCGGGCTTCGGGCAGGTGATGATCGAGCACATGTAACCGCGCGCCAAGACGTCCGGTGACGTCGCGCCAAGCCCTGATTTCGTCTCGAAGTCAGGGCTTTGTCTTCATGGCGTATCCCGAACGCGGCGCGGCGGGCGCTCCGCTCGGGCACGACTTCAGACATCCGGCCCGCCCGAGGGCTTGCCGAATGTCGGCCACTTCTTTTCGAGGTCGCGGATCAGCACAGTCAGGTCCCGGCTGACGTCGGCCGCCGTCCTTCCCTCGAAGACGAGGCCCCGATACAACGCGTCCAGGCCGTGGTGCTTGCCATACCACCAATCCGCACGTGCTTCGAACTTGAACGTCCCGATCGTGAGGAGCACCACACCGGGAATGGCGGCAAGCAACGCCGCGACCGCAGGCGCAAGCAATCCGGAAGCGACACCGATCGACGCGACAACGCTCGAAGCGACGGCGATCGCAAGCAGTACATACGCGAAGAAGTAGTTCGCGCGAGCCTTGTGCAAGCAGCCCTTCATTCGCGCCGCGAGATCGTCCCGTAGCGTGGCCGCGTCGCAGGTTGCATGCATTTCGGAGCTGTTCATGATCATGTGCCGATCACGCGCGGCGCCCATCGATTCTTCGCAAGCCGGCAGACCACCGGCATTATCCGTGTCGGCATTGCGCTTGCCAAGGCGAAGCACGGGGCACGCTGCGACGTTGTCATGCTCGGGTTTGGAACGCTTCCTCTGCTCGTGGCCAGGAACCGCGTTTCGCGCAGGGCGTCGTCGGTCGATGTCCGGCATCCGCGCGGTCTTGTACCGGATCGGGCAGCGACGATCGCGTACTCGCCAGCGGCGGCAAGTGCGAGACGCGCGCAAGCTCCCGTGACGGAATTCGCAAGCCTCGGTTCGCGCTGACAGCCGGGGCTTCCTGCGCGCCGGTGCGCGAGCCGCGCCGCGCAGTGGACCGACTGGTGCCGGAGATCGCGCCCGCTGCCCTGCCTCTCGTGCGATGACGGCGATTCGCTTGCCGCCGCAGCGGTCGTTTGACGAGGCTTAAACTCGGCAACGGATCGACGCGAAGAATGGGCGCCGACACTTCGAGGAGTACCGCATGACCACCAAGACCGCACGTTCAGACCGCCCGCAGCGCGCACCGGCGCCGCCGCTGCTCGATGTGCTGGACGACATGCACCAGCGCATCCTGCGCTCGCTCACCGAGCTGCAGCAACTCGTCGACCGCGTCCAGCGCGAAGGCTCCGACGCCGCGGCCCGCGACGAGGCGCGCGCGCTGCGCGCGTTCTTCAACGACCACGCGCGCCAGCACCACGCCAGCGAGGAGGCGGAGGTGTTCCCGGCGCTGCTCGAAAGCGGCGATGCCGAACTCGTCGGCCATGTGCGCCGCCTGCAGCAGGATCACGGCTGGCTCGACGTCGACTGGTACGAGATCGACCCGATGCTCGACGCGTTTGCCGAGGGCATCGGCGCCGACCTCGAGGCGCTGCGCGTCGCGGTGAAGGTCTACGCCGACCTCTATCGCGACCACATCTCGATCGAGGAGGGCGTCGTCTATCCGCGCGCCCGCGCCCTCGACATCGCCGCGAACCGGCGCTGAAGGGCCGGGCGGCCTTCGCGCCTCACATCATCCCGAGCGCCTTGGGCAGCCAGATCGACAGCGGCGGCCAGTAGGTGACGAGGACGAGGAAGACGAGCATCGTCAGCAGCCAGGGCCAGACGGCGATCGTCAGCTCGGTGATGCCCATCTTCGTGATGCCGGAGGCGACGTAGAGGTTCAGGCCGACCGGCGGGTGGCACATGCCGACCTCCATGTTGACGACCATCAGGACGCCGAAGTGGATCGGGTCGATGCCGAGCTTGACGGCGATCGGAAAGAGGATCGGCGCGAGGATCAGCACGATCGACGATGGCTCCATGAAGTTGCCGGCGGCGAGCATCAGCAGGTTGGCGATCAGCAGGAAGCCGATCACGCCGACGCCGGTGCCGATCATCGCGTCGGCCATCGCCTGCGGGATGTTCTCGTGCGTCATCAGGAACGAGAACAGCACCGCGTTGGTGATGATGTAGAGCAACATCGCGCTCATGTTGGCCGATGCGAGCAGCACGCGCGGCACGTCCGCGAGGCGCAGGTCCTTGTAGATGAAGACGGCGGCGATGAAGGCCCAGACGGCGCTCATCGCGGCGGCCTCGGTCGGCGTGAAGATGCCGCTGTAGATGCCGCCCATGACGATGACGATCAGCAGCAGGCCCCAGATCGACTCGCGAAACGCCTTCAGGCGCTGGCCCCAGCTCGCCTTCGGCTGGCGCGGATAGTTGTTGGCGCGCGCGCGGTACCAGGTCGTCATGCCGAGCATCGTCGCGAGCACGATGCCGGGGATGACGCCGGCGATGAAGAGCGCGCCGACCGAGGTGTTGGTCGACACCGAATACATCACCATCACGATCGACGGCGGGATCAGGATGCCGAGGCCGCCCGAGGTCGTGATGACGCCGGCGCCGAAGCGCTTCGGAAAGCCCGCCTTCACCATCGCCGGCATCAGGATCGAGCCGATCGCAACGACGGTCGCCGGCGACGAGCCCGAGACCGCGGCGAAGAGGGCGCACGCCAGCACGCCGGCGAGGCCGAGGCCGCCGTACATGTGGCCGACCATCGAACTGGCGAAGTTGATCATTCGTCGCGCCACGCCGCCGTGCGTCAGGAAGTTGCCGGCGAGGATGAAGAACGGGATCGCCATGATCTCGAACTTCTCGATGCCGGTGAACAGCTTGAGCGCGACCGACTCGACCGGCACGTGCGTCATGAAGAACAGGAAGGTCAGCACCGTCAGGCCGAGCGAGATCGAGATCGGCATCCCGCTGAGCATCAGCACGAGCAGCAGCACGAAGATGATCAGGGTGTTCATTTCGTCTTGCCTCGTCCGTCGCCGTCATCGGCGATGTCGTGCGGGTGCAGTTCGTCGCCCATGCGGTAGAACTTGTCCTCGGCGCCCGGGTCGGCGAACTTCTCTTCCTCGACGCCTTCGACGTGGCCGTGGTCGTGATGCGGCAGCTCGCCGGTGCGGATGAACGCGACGCAGACCTGCAGGAAGCGAAAGCACATCAACGCCGAGCCGAACGGCACGGCGCAATAGACGATCCAGGTCGGCCACTCGAGGTCGGGCGTCGTCGGGCCCTCGAACATGCCCTCGACGTTCAGGCCGAGGAACTTGAAGACCGCGTAATGCGCACCGTTGTCCCAGACGAAGGTCGCGCCGAGCACCGCGACGACGCCGGTGAAGAGCGCGCCGGCCAGCAGGCCGAAGACGATCCAGATCGCGCGGTTCTTCGGCTCGAGCCGGTTGATCAGCACGTCGACGCCGACGTGGATGCCGGTTCGCACGCCGTAGGCGGCGCCGAACTTGGCCATCCAGACGAACATGATGATGCACAGCTCCTGCGCCCAGCCGAAGCTCAGCGTCAGCAGCCAGTCCTGGACGCCCGGGATGTTCCAGCCCGCCGCGTAGCGGTGCAGCACGGCGACGAAGATGATCAGCGTCGCCGCGCCCATGAGGAAGGTGATCAGCCATTCCTCGAGATGATCGAGAGCCCGCATCACCATCGGCGCGTCTCCTGCTTGTTCTTGCCGGCCGCTGTCGCGCGGCTCTCGAAAGCCGGGGTCGATGCCCCGGCGCGGGTTCAGGCCGCGATCAGAGCTTGCTCGGGTCGAAGCCGGTCTCCTTGTAGACCTCGCGCAGCGTGTCCGCGCCGATGCGCGACTCCATCTCCTTGTGCACCTTGATCATCGCTTTCTTCAGCGCCAGGCGCTCCTGGGCGGTCGGCGTGTAGACGTCGGACTTGCCCGAGGCCTTCACCTTGGCCATCGAATCGTCGTTCTCTTCCTTCGCGATCTTGTTGGCGTATTCGGTCGCCTCGGCCATCGCCTTCTCGAGCTGGCCGCGCACGTCGGCCGGCAGGCCGTCCCAGAACTTCTTGTTCGTGATGACGGCGTAGCCGAGATAGCCGTGGTCGGTGATCGAGACGTTCTTCTGCACCTCGTACATCTTCTGCGTGTAGAGGTTCGAAGGCGGGTTCTCGGTGCCGTCGACGACGCCGGTCTGCAAGGCCTGGTAGACCTCGGAGAACGCCATCACCTGCGGGATCGCGCCGACCGAGCGCATCTGCGCCTCGAGCACCTTGGACGACTGGATCCGCATCTTCAGGCCCTTGTAGTCCTCGGGCATCTTCAGCGGCCGGTTCGCCGACATCACCTTGAAGCCGTTGTCCCAGTAGGCGAGACCCTTGATGCCCTTGGTCTCGAGTTTGGAGAAGAGCATCTTGCCGACCGGGCCGGTCGTCACCTTGTGCAGTTCGGTATAGCTGTCGAAGATGAACGGCAGATCGAAGAGTTCGAACTCGCGCACGCCGAGCGGCCCGAACTTGGCGAGCGAAGGCGCGAGCATCTGCACGGCGCCGATCTGCAGCGCCTCCATCTCCTCCTTGTCCTTGTAGAGCGTGCTGTTCGGATAGACCTCGACCTTGACCTTGCCGCCGGTCAACTCGGCTGCGCGCTTGGCGAAGAACTCGCTCGCCTTGCCCTTGGGCGTATCGTTGGCGACGACGTGGCTGAACTTGATGACGATCGGGTCGGCGGCAGCGGCCACCTGGGAGATCACGAGCAGGGCCGCGGCGGCCAGGATTCGAAGTGACATGGGTCTGTTCCTTTGACGAAGAATCGGCGGGCAAAGTCCGGCCCGAACATAACCCGCCGCGAACGGCGGGCCAATCAGGAAACTACGCATGGCGCCAACCCCCGAAGTGGCGCGACTTGGCGCCACTGCGAGGGGTCGCCCTGTGCGCGATCGGCACTTCGGCGGCGAGTGGGCTCGCCGCGATCGTTGGCAGCGCGCCACAGGGCGGCGACGCCGCAGCGGATCAGTTCTGCACGACCTTGTCGATCTCGAGCGCGACGCCATCGGCGCGATTGCCCATCGCCGGCGTCTCGCCGATCAGATCGCCGGGGCTGGTCGCGGCCTGGCCGGACTTGCTGACGCGCGCGCTGACGATCACCCTGGGCGATGCCGAGAGCTTCGCGGCCGGCGACATCGCGCTGCTGTCGTCGAGCGTGAACGAAGCCGGCAGGTCCTTGACCTGCAGCCGCAGGATCGCCAGCGGCATGCGCGGGCCGTCGGCAGCGCGGGCGTAGACGAAGACGGTGTCGGTCGGCGCCGCCTTGGCGGCGAGCGCGGGCGCGAGGCTTACGGTGCCGCGGATGGCTCCGGCCGCGGCGGCGGGCGGCGTTGTGGCAGGCGTTGGCTTGGCATCCGCCGCTGCCGTCGCGCCCGGCGCGATGCCGCCTTGGCGGCGCGCCTCGTCGATGCCGGACTGCAACTCGGGCAGGTAGGGGCTGCCGGGCGGGGAGAGCTGCACGACGCGCTCCCAGTGCTGTACGGCGCCGGCGTAGTCCTTGCGGTCGAACGCCGCCGCGCCGGCCAGCGAAAGCGCCTTCAGGTTGTCGGGTTCGAGTTCGAGCGCGCGCGCGATGAGCTGGCTCGGCTCGCCCGCGAGCTTGCGTCCGTTGGCGACCGCGAGCACGTCGGCGTAGTCGACGAGCAGCGCCGCATCGTCGCCACGCAGCGCAACCGCCTTCTTGAACGCGTCGAGCGCGGGTTCGAGCCGGCCCAGGCGCACATACGAGCGCGCGAGCAGCGCCCAGCCTTCGGCCTGCTCCGGGCGCTGCTTCATCTTCTCGGCGAGTTCGTCGACCGCCTGCGCGAACTTGCGTTCGTTCTCGGCGTGCGCCGCGGCGTCGGCGGGCGATGCCGAGCTGACCTCCTGCGCCGCGCCGCCGGCCAGGCCCGGCGATCCCGTCCACCAGTAGCCGGCGCCGGCGACGGCGACGACGAAGACGGCGAGCGACGCGAAGAGCCGCCTCGACGGCCGCGCCGGCTTGCCGCCCGCGGCGGGCTCGCCGAGCACTTGGTCGACGAGCGCGCGCTCCAGGCGCGCTTTCTCGGCGGCGTAGGCGTCGCCGGCGAGCTCGCCGTTGCGGTGCCTTGCCTCGATCTGCTGCAGCTTGCGGCGCAGCGCGGAGATGTCGTCGCTCATGCGTGTCGATTCGGTGTGCGCATCGCGCGCGTGCGATCAGCGGGTGGAGGCGGGGGCGTCGTCCGGCTCGTCGTCGGGGTCGAACTGATCGGCGCCGAGCCGGCTGCGATGGCGCAGCACGAGCGCGAGGCCGGCCAGGCCGCCCATGAGCAGCAGCAGCGGCCCGAACCAGAGCAGCCAGGTCGTCGTCTTGACGGGCGGGCGGTAGAGCACGAAGTCGCCGTAGCGCGCCGTCATGTAGTCGAGGATCTGCTGCCGGGTCTGGCCGCGCTGCAGCAGCTCGCGCACTTCTTCGCGCAGGTCGACGGCAAGGTCGGCGTGCGAATCGGCGATCGTCTGGTTCTGGCAGACGAGGCAGCGCAGTTCGCTCGTGATCTCGATCATCCGCGCCTCGAGGGCCGGGTCGGCGGCGGCGGGCGGCGCATCCTTCGCCCACGCCGCGACGGCGAACAGCGCAAGCGCCGCCGCGAGCAGCAGGCTACGCATCGAGTTCACGCAGCAGCGGCTCGATGCGGTCGCGCAGCACCTCGGGCGTGACGGGCCCGATCTGCTTGAAGCGCACCATGCCCTGCTTGTCGATGACGAAGGTCTCGGGGACGCCGTAGACGCCGAAGTCGATGCCGAGCCGGCCGTCGGTGTCCGACAGCGACAGGTCGTAGGGGTCGCCCAGCTTCGACAGCCACGTCAGCGCGTTGCCGCGCTCGTCCTTGTAGTTCAGGCCGTAGATCGGCACCATGCGCCGGCGCGCGAACTCGACGAGCACCGGGTGCTCCTCGCGGCAGGCGACGCACCACGACGCCCAGACGTTCAAGATCCAGACCTTGCCGGCCATGTCCTGCTTGCG